>NZ_JBGQOF010000025.1:0-46670 GCF_052113665.1 Flavobacterium sp. W22_SRS_FK3
CCTACACCCTTACCAATATGGATACGGGAGTTGTTGTGGCTCAGGATGCCAGTAAGGGAACTATAGAAGGCCTGTCTCTTCCAGAGGGTAGTTATGAGCTTGTAGCCTCTCTTGGTGCATGTATCTCTGAAGCCTCTGAGTTCGATATCGTGGTGCCAGTTGTACCGGCAGAAGAACCTATTACTACTACTGTAGCTGCGGGTTGTGATGGCACAGGAGGTTCGTTTACGATTACCAACTTTAAAGATACTTTGATCTATAAATTAGATGGAGTAGAGATTGCTGACGCATCGGGATCTATCCCTGCTTCAGTAGGCATTCATGCCCTTGAGGTGTTTAATGTTTCGGGATGTAGCAGCAGTGCTACGGTTACTATCGTTCAGGATGTAGCCCCTGTATCTCCTGTTGTGGCTGTTAACCAGCCTGTATGTGGAGAGACAACCGGCACTGTAGCTATCAATGGAGCTGATGCGTCTAATTTCACCTACACCCTTACCAATATGGATACGGGAGTTGTTGTGGCTCAGGATGCCAGTAAGGGAAGCATAGGAAGTATAGGAACTATAGAAGGTTTGTCTCTTCCAGCGGGTCATTATGAGCTTGTAGCCTCTCTTGGCGCATGTAGCTCGGAAGCCTTTGAGTTCGAGATAGTGGTATATCCAACTCCACCACAATTTTCTTCTAATATTCCATCACAAATAACAACATCCTGTGATAAAATTCCTGAAGTAATTCAGCCTGATCTTGAAATTGAACAAGAAGATGTTATATTTACATTTGAGGAGAGAGAAATCAGTAATAATGATTGTTCTCAAATACTTGAACGTATTTGGACGGTTAGTGATCGTTGTGGCAACACAGACTCTTTTACTCAAATTGTTAATGTATATTGTAAGCTAGAAATATTCAATGGCCTATCCGTAAATGGAGATAATTTTAATGAAAAATTCATTTTAAAAGGCATAGAATGTTATCCTGGTAACAATGTTAAAATTTTTAATAGATGGGGCATTTTAGTTTTTGAGATAGATGATTATGACAATGTAGATAAGAGTTTTAAAGGTATTTCGGAAGGAAGATTAACTATTAAACAAAATGAGAAGTTGCCATCGGGAACGTACTTTTATATTATTAAATATCCATTAATAATTGATTCAATATCTAATAAAAAAGAAATAATAGAACAATCTGGGTATATTTATTTAAAAGACTGATTCATAAATTAAGACTATTAAAATTCTGATTAAAATAGCGAGGATGTTTCCTCGCTATTTTTTTATAGTCCAAAAAGAAAAAAGAAAGCAATAATGGCACGTAAAAAATTGCGAACCATCGGTAATCGTGTTGTTCGAGAGCTGGAACGCAAGCTGCCTGAAGAAATTTTGAAACAATACGAAACGGAATTTAGTAATTACAAAAAAGTGCTCACACAGCAAAGAAATAGCAAGGATAAAATTTATAGTTTACACTAGCCTCAAACAGCTTGTATTGCAATAGGTAAAGCCCATAAAGCTTAAGAGTTTGGAACAAAAGTAGCCGTAACAAGAGGTCGAAATACAGGTATAATTACCTCAATCAAACGCTTTTCGGGCAACTCTCACGATAGTAAAACACTTGAAGAGTCATTAGCACAAAGCTAGCGAGTGAGAGAACTAATTGACGGAACCAGACCAACAATAGCAAGTACGGACAGGGGATTTAGAGGCCTTACACAAGTTAACAACACTCTAATAGAAATACCCAAAAACACAAAAGAAAAATCAAGATACAAACAAGAAGTTGCCGGAAAAAGACTTAGAGCAAGAGCAGCAATAGAACCAACGATAGCATATTTAAAGAGAAACCACGCTTTACGATTAAATTTTCTTAAAGGCGTGGCTGGAGATATTCATAATGCACTTTTATCAGGCATTGGGTATAATATAAAAATGAGATTTAATCAAATCAAAGCACAAATTGTTTTTTGGCTCAATTTTTTAATTCTATTTTTTGCAAATGTATTTTTTAAAATAAATCTAAAAACTGAAAAAGCGGGTTTTAAGGAGTAACTAAATAGATAGAACTAAAAATGAATAACTCAATTGATTTATTTTTACTTTATCCTTATTTTAGGAATAATCAAACCAATATTTGTTTCCTTACTATGTCCTATACATGATTTATAATCGATTTATATATTAAATAATAGACACGGACAAGTATACATAAGGTTACAGTATATAAATTTGTAGGGCACCATTTGATCAAAAATGATTTTTAATTCAAAAACAAGTAGAATTCTAAACTATTTGAAGAATGTTTTCTTGTATCCATAAATGACGAACGGGATCAAAAGCCAAATTGTTTATTATTTAATTTTTGTAAAGAGCGATTATAAGTGATTGTCTATTAATTTTTTGAAAAAAATAGTCCACCTTATGTCTTGATTATTTGATTTTTTGTACTCTTTTTGTCTACTAGCGCTCAAGAAAATTCTTCCGCCATCAATCTACCTTTGTTCCCTTAAGAATTCTATCCTTATCTAATCCAATAAGGTCTTTTTTAATTTAACATATGGTGAACTCTACTTTTTTAATTACAAAAAATCTCGGATTAATGAAGCTGGGATTGTGTTTAATAATGATAATTACAATTAGAATCGATTCTGCTTATTCTAGCAAAATTCTTCAAATCAATTTATATGATACAATTAAGGAAATTGATGAGATGAATGCTGATTCCTATTTCTTAGTAGAAAGGAACCCATTTAAGTCCGTAGAATTAGCGATCAAAGCCTTGGAAATTTCGAGAAAATTTAATTATAAAATTGGGGAAGCAATGGCGTATAAGAATTTAGGATATTCAGATTATAAGAAAAAAGATTACGTACAAGCTATAACCTATTATCTTTTATCTATTAGAAGTTTTCATTATTTGAAAGATGATAAACAAGTCGCTTCACTTAAGGTAAAATTGGGAAATTGTTTTGTTAAAATCAAAGAATTTAAAAATGCCAAAAAATATTATAATGAAGCATTTGATTTTTTTTTAAAAAATAATTTAACAACTGGTTTAATAGATGTGAATTTAAAGCAAGCAGAACTTTTCATAGAAGAAAATAAATTGGAGGAAGCTTCGAATAAAATTAATTCAGCTTTAAAGTTGGGCAATGAACTGAAACAGGAAAAAAAAGCAGATGAAATTAACAAGGTTTTTTCTAAATTTTATCTAAAGAAGAATAAAAAGGAAAAAGCTTTAGATTTTATCGATCAATCTATTTCTATAGCTAGTGAAAACAATTTAATAGCTCATACCATTAATAGCTTATTGATTAAAGCCGAAATTTTAATGGAGAGTAAAGATTTTATCAAATCAGAAGAGACTCTTCGGAATGCTCTCAATTTAGCTAAAAAAAATGAATTTAAATTTGATATTGTTGAAATTTATAATTTATTATGGAAATTGAAAATACTTTTAAATAAACCTTCATTGGCACTGACATTTTATAATAGGTATAAAGAATTTATTGATTCTAATTTTGAGAATATGAAATATAGCAACAGTAATTCTTTTGAAGGTTTACAAAGTGAAGAACCCAGAATTACATTATTTAACAATTTAAGTTTATTGTTGAATATTCTTCTTCTGATATTTCTCTTATTAACTACTTTTTTGTTTAAGGGTAAGGCTAATCGTGTTAGCGAGAGTTCAGTTGTTAATAAAGATGTTATAGATTACAAAGTTTCTCTTCCTGAAAATGATTTAACGCCCAAAAATTCACATAATAAAAATTTGTTGAAACAAATTGAATCTAAAGAACAAGAAGTAGCATCATATCAATTTACGATATCTCAAAAAGATAGACTCATTGCTACGCTTGAAGAGAAATATATGGAAAAAGAGAAGAAACTTATTAAGGAGCTGGAATTTAAAAATAAACAATTAACATCATTTAAATTTTGTTACGATAATAAAAATGAAATAATAGAACAGATCCTTAATAAATTGGAAAAAGTTAAAAAAGTACCTAGTTCTGAAAAAAACGAAATATTATCTCAGCTAAATAAATCTATAAAAAAAAATCTTGCTGCGGATAAAAACTGGGAATATTTTCGTGAGTTTTTTCAAGAATCTCAAGTTGGCTTTCATTCAAAGCTTATGTCAAAACATAAAGACCTAAGACCAAATGATTTGAAGATTTGTTCTTTAATTCGCTTAAACCTTACTATTAAAGAAATGGCTGATATTCTTGCCATTTCTCCAGGTAGTTTGAAAACCGCAAGATATAGGCTACGAAAGAAAATGAATTTGGATAGTGAACAAAATATATTAGATTACTTAATTAGTATCGAATCTTGATTCATTAATTAATCGTTAAAGTCCAAATGAAAGTTTAATACCAATGTGATGATAGTAGATTTTTTTTAAGCTAACAGGCCCTCAGGACAAAGATTTTTTATTTAATATCAACAAGACTAATAATATTAAGCGTCATGATTTTGGACTAGATTGCAATTCATGCAATCACAATGGAGGAGAGGCTTAGGAAAAGATATTAAATTTATTACTAATCTGCAGTTTAGCATGTTGGTTTTTTGAAGGTGTAAGTTAATGTAAATTATTACAAAATAATGGAAACTATTTTTCAAGGAAAGTTTTCGTCTTGTGTTTTTAATCCAATTTGAATATTTAAAATGAAAGAAAAAATAGTAACCAAAGCAAGTAATCTGTTTTTAAGACTTGGTTTTAAAAGTGTTACTATGGATGATATTGCCGGTGAAATGTGTATTTCTAAAAAAACCATCTACAAATATTTTTGCAATAAGGAGGTCTTAATTGAAGAAAGCACTACAATGGCCCATAAACAACTTCATGAAGTTATTGATACCATTGTAGCCAAAAATTACAATGCGATTCATGAAAATTTTGAAATCAGGGAGATGTTTCGTGACATGTTCAAAAATAATACTGACACTTCTCCTATTTGTCAACTCAAAAAACATTATCCAGAGATTTACCAGAATGCGCTATCACATGAGATTGATCAATGTTGCCTCTATTTTAGAGAAAATATAGTAAAAGGAATTAATCAGGAATTATATCGAAAAGATTTAAATATTGATATCTATGTGAAATTTTATTATACCCTGATATTTCACATTCATGAAACTACTGTTTCTGAAAAAGGAGCTCAACAAGTAGAGTTGGAAGCACTCGAATATCATATAAGAGCTATGGCAACAGCAAAAGGAATACTGGAATTAGAAAAACAACTTAAAAAAATTAGTGCTTAATCATCCAATCTATAATTTATGAAAACAATAACTCTTGCCCCTAGTGCACTTGATAAGACAGGATAAAGTTGCGCAAACCTATTAAAAAAAAACAGTAAATTCTAGTTCCTAGCAACAATTTAAACGCGCAACCCTATATCAGTTAAATACAGGTTATATACTACAAAATATTAAAAGCAGTACCAGTATAGGCAAAAACAAGTATTGGTTTATATTGATAAAAATAAGACAATTCAAATGAAAGATTTGGAAGAAGATTTTTATCCAATTACTCAAGAAACACACTTAACTAGAATAGGAACTTATTAGGATAAATAAACAGCAATAATAGTTTTTTTGTCATTAATGGAGTTTGTAATCCATAATAAATGTTTAAAATACATTGTAAGGGGATAGGATTTTATCTTTTAACAATAAACTCACTTCTTCTATTTTCTTCATGTTTAGCATCAGTACATTTAATACCATTGGTACAATCATTAACCAATTGAGTTTCTCCATAACCCTTCGCGCTTAAGTTTTCTTTTAGGATGCCTCTTTTAACTAAATATTTTAAGGTTGATTTTGCACGCCTATTGGATAGTGCGATGTTGTAGGAATCACTTGCTTGACTATCCGTATGGGAGCGGATGTCAACTTTAAGACTAGGATTTTTTTTCAGAAATACTACCAGTTTCTCTAATTCTACCTGCGCATCACGTCTAATAAAAGATTTATCTAAATCAAAATGTATGATAATATTTAGCGTCTTGGCTAGATCATCACCTTCCTTGATTTTTTTTATTATTTGCTCTAATTCAAAATTATGCTCTCGTAGTCGTACTTCTCTTTTTGAATAAGCATTATCGCTACTGTATGTTATTTTTCTAGCTTCTAAAAAATAAGCTTCACTATATTGCACCTCTGCTTCATAATACCCTAAGCTGTCGGTCTGCAATACAAATAATTCTTCATTGTTTGAATCGAGTACTTTAACAGTGGCATTAGGTATTGGTTCCTTGGTACTCCGATCTGATACAACTCCAAAAACTTTACTCTTTAAAAGCTCTTTAATATCTTTTGTTTCAATAAAACTGTAAATATCATCGTACCCATACCCCCCCAATCGATTAGAACTGATATATCCTTTATTCTTATCAATTATAAAGGCAATATCATCATAGGAAGAGTTGATCGGTTTTCCAACGTTTAATAAATTGGTATAAGTTTTATTTTCATCTATTTTAGCATAAAAGACATCATATCCACCGAGTCCGTAGTGTCCATCAGAAGAGAAATAAAGCTCATTGTCAGAGGTAATAAAGGGAAAGGATTCTCGTCCTTTCGTATTAATTTCTTCGCCTAGATTATGTACCTCTCCAAGGGAGCCATCAGGTGCTATAGTAACATTATATAAATCTGTTAAGCCTATAGATTCAGGTCTGTCTGATGCAAAATATAAAATAGTATCATCATTATTCAAGGCCGGATGGGCGGTAGAAAAGTTATCGCTATTGATTGATAGATCTTCTACATCTTTCCATTTACCATTCACAAGATGTGCCCTATATATTTTTAGATGGACATGTTGGTTTTTGGTTCGCTTGGTCTTTGGAGTTATATTACTTCGGGTAAAATACATTGTTTTACCATCTTTAGTAAACACAGCAGTAGACTCATGTAGATTGGTATTAACATCTCCCTTTAACTTGACAGGGTCTATAAGTGTCCCGTCCTCATTTTTAGTAGCTTCATAAAGATCTAAAAAAGACAAGCCATCCCATTCGCTTTTTCGTTTATATACTGTTGTAGTGTCTTTTGTGGAAGCAAATACAATTTTATCGTCATAAAAAGCACTGCCAAAATCTATCCCTGGAGTGTTAATAGCTAAGGATTGTATTGTAAAACGACCAGAATTTTGCTCTATAATAGCTAAATAATCGTCTGCACTTTTGAACCTCGTATTTATTAGACCAGATTTATTAGCATATTTATCAAACCATTGTTGTGATTCTTTGTCCCTGCCTATTGCTTTAAGTGATTGAGAATATCGTAAATAGTAGATACTCTCGCTTAAAGATCCAACAAATGAGAATAATTGGCCATACCAAATTGTTGCCTCCTGATAATTGGCATTAAAATAATAACTATTGCCTAGTTTTTTAAAAAGTTCTTCTGATTTAAAACCCGATTTAGCAACATCCAAATAAATTTCTGTTGCATCGATATAAGCCAATTGCTCATATTTTTGATTAGCCTTGTCTAACTTTCGTTCTTGAGCAAAACCACTGAAGGTTAATAGGCGGGTAATTATGAATAGTAGAAAAAGTGTTTTCATAATGTTATATCATAAGTAAGTTAAAAGAATCTTTGATTAGCTTTTTTTCTTGAGTTAGTTTTTAATTTCAAAGTCCAGGAATATCTCTTGTACCTCAGAATTATAATTTTATGGTTTCGTATTATCGTAATCTAAAGCAATATTAAAATCATTAATCTTGAGTTATCTGAAAGTAGCAAACCCAATTTATGTAGCATCCAATGCGTATCCTATAGTTTAAAGTTAGTTTGTCAAATTGCATCACATTCATTGAGAAGGCTTGTTGTGTAAAGCTTAGTCAGGATGCTAAAATGAACATAATCGATGTTTTTTTTCTTGTGCTCTACTAGTTTTTATTTTACTGGTTTTTAAATGCAATGGTATAAAATACATAATAAATTAATCGTTATTGAAGGTTACAAAAAGTAGCAATACTGTATCAATAGGTAACAGCATGATAAATAATAGACGGAACTTACTTGGTTTTGGATCCTCTAAATGAAGTTTTTGTTTCTTTTTAGAAAAATATTATGGGCATTGGCTGTAGTAGTTTTATAGTGCTTGTCGAAGCCTAAATAGATGTCTGATTTATCTCCAGGTTTCTAATCATCGCTTTTGTGCTTTCCTTAAAGAGTTATAAAAACCTTAACCAGTTTGATGATTCAAAAATCGTTTCGCAAGTTCGATAAAGATTGTAGCTCATTGGATAATAAATCTTCCTTTTTTATGAAATTTAATAGAGATCGACATTTAGTTCACATCTTTAAGTCACTTGATGAAATTTTTCATGTAGATGAATTTTGTAGGAAATGGAGATTATAAACAAGAAGGAGTCAGATAATAAAAAGAAAGGGGATATGCAAATAAAAACGGCACATTAAGTTAAGCTGCATTTTTGTAATTAATTTGATTGTTAAATGCTTGAATGTTATTATAATTTAAAGAACAATATCTTCTTTTTCGATTGCACCAAATCTCGACATATATTCAATATTTCGGTTTTTAATCGCCATTTTCCAATCTCCAAGGTACTCATTACAATACTCAAATTTGTTGAAATAAGTTCCTTTTGCGTGGTCGTTTTTAGTCGCTTTTATTTATTTCGTCGATGCGTTGATATTTGATAATATTACTAAATTTTGAATCCTTATAATTTGAAATTAAGACCTACAAGAAGTAGGGTAATTTTATCAAAAAGTTACATCAAAAAAAACAATAGTTTTTTGAATTTTGCGCACTAGGATTCAATTTTAGTTGTTAGCGCCTGTTTTTATTGGGCAAAAAGCAAAATGTATCCCTAATGTCCCCCTATCTATAATAGGTGTCCTCCTTATGTATCCTCCCTTTTTTTTATCAAAATTGAAGCTGCTTGTAATTTTGAAAAACAAATTTTAAGTGTGCCTTTTTAAAACGCAATGCATTCTGGATTCAATAGAAATGAAACAATTTGCATTACAAATATTATATTATAGCGCACTTAAATAATGTTGTTTTGAAAATAGTTTTCAGAATTTATTAATCCTTTAAATAAAATATTATGAAGATGAAAATTACATTGTTGACAATGAATTGTCTATTTATGAAAGTGTTTAAAAGTATGTTTTTGGCTAAAAAGAAATTTGAGGCCATCTGTTTATTTTTAATGATGTTATGGTCTCCGTTTCTCATTGGGCAAATGCAATTAGAAACAAAAATTGATAATCAAAATAACCAGCAAGCTTTATATACTAAAATAAAGAATGTAATGCTTAATAGGATAGAGCAAAGATCGGAAAATGAATTTAGAAAAATCAAATGGCTGCTATTACAAGAAGTGAATTTTATAAATGATTTAGTTTTCCAGCATGATTTATATGCGGATAATGGGAGGTCAATAAAATTCAACAGTAATAAAGATTCGTTTGTGAATTTTCAGGAGAAACAAAATAATACTAGTAAAGCTGGCTTTTTTTTATTCATTTTGGCATTTATAATTATTTGTTGTTTTTATTATTGTAATAAGTTTTATAAATTATATATAATAAAAGTAGAAAAAGAAAAAGAAATGAAATCCAGGTTGCAGGATTTGGAAAACCAATTAGGTTATAAAGACAAGCAAATAAGTTCTTATTTTTTTAATTTTCAACAAAAAAATAGTTGTATTAATCAACTTTTAACTCTTTTAAATGATATAGAAAAAGCTTTGCCTTCAGAGAAGAAAGATATTGTAAAAGAACTAAAAACGAGTGCGAAGAAAAGTATTGCAGTTGAAAAGAAATGGGAAGAATTTCATTCTTATTTCGAAGAAGCTCAGTTTGGTATTCATTCCGAATTAATGTCAAGACACCCTAATTTAAGGTCTAATGATCTCAAGATATGTTCTTTACTTAGATTGAATTTGACAATTAAAGAATCAGCGGATATTTTAGGGATTTCTACAGGGAGCTTGAAGACTTCCAGGTACCGACTTCGTAAAAAATTAGGCATTGTAGACAAAGAGAATTTAATTAGCTATTTGATTAGTTTAGAAAAAAAACAATCTGCCGCCTAAAAGTGTGTAAGCTTTAAAAAGACACTATCCTAAAAAGTGTGTAAGTTTAAAAATAACGGGGTTTGACTTTTTAATTAAAGTTGAACCCTTTTTTCAAATATAGTTAAGAACTGATTAAAGTATTATACCTCAATTATGGATAAACATTGTCTGTTTTTTTTGAGAGCTATTAGGTTTGTTTTTTGAAAACGTATGATTATTGTAAATTAAAAGAGGCTGACCTATTTTCGGTAAGCCTCTTTACAGTAGAATTAATTTTAGTAAGATTCATCAAGAAAAGCTTCTACCGGATTAAAACTATTGTTTTTTACAGATTTATGTTTGGGTTAACCTTTGATTTTGTTATACTTATAAAAGATTGATCTTTGGTGATTTGTATATAGTGCACTTGTGATTTTTGGAGTAGATATAAAGGTACGGGCATAATTTTGTCTTATCAAAAATCTCTGCATAGGTGGTATTGTTTGCAGGAAGGTTAGGATTTACCGTAAAAAATCTAAACTCGGTTATCGGCTTTTTTTAACTTTTGAATCATACGGGTAATGCTCCTACGAAAAAAACTTCAGGGCTACTTCTTGGTGCAATATTTACATATTGCTGATATTTAGGCTTTTGTTTAGAAAATCCATTCTTCTTTTTGACACGGGTATTAATTTATTGTTTTCCATCTCACAATAATAGCCATCAGATTTGTTGATCTGTAAAAGTTTATTAAGATTGATAATGTATTTATGGTGTATCCTGCAAAAGACTTGTGGATCTAGTAATTTTTGAAATTCTCCCAAATTACGAGTAGCTAATTTTAAAGTCCCTGTTGCCAAATGTACTATAGTATACTTGCCATCAGCTTGTAGAAATACGATGTCTTTTATTTTTATGAATTCAATTTTTTTCATCGACGATATGGTAATAAAGTCGTTGAATCTGTTTTTATTTTCAATTTCATTTGATATACCATTTTTAAAGCTAGCCAGGGATTGTATTGCTTTTAAAATTGCAATCAAAAGGATACTGCCATCTACAGGAAATACTAAATACTCAATGATATTATATTTATAAAATTTTATTGCATTCTCTTGGTTGGAACTAATTATAATTACCTTAGTATTGTCGGAATTATTCTTTTGCAAAAAGGATAATGATTCTTGAATTTTTTCATCAATATTTAGGATAATTATATCATGTTTTTTTGTTGTGTATTTCAGGTCTACTAAAGCTAATGTATCACAATATTCTACATGGAACACCTCTTGTGGGATCTTTTCAAACAAACTGTAGTTTTTATTTTGTTTGTGGTTTTTATCTGCTATTAAAATCGATAAATTCATATTCTTTAAGTTTATACTTTTTTTATTTGCTATTTGTAAGGGGTATTAGCTTTTGGATGTTATAAATAAGCCGTTGATTATGTAGCCATATAGAAAAGATATTTAATACTACGAAATTCAAAACGTGTTTCATTGCAAATTAAATTATAGTGTCGGAACTTATTATGCATCTAAGAGTAATGCTAAATTTTCTTTGATTTTAAAAGAATCTTGGACTAACAATTTTTTTGGCTTTATTAGCCAATTCAATGCGTAAGAATATTTCATGAGATCCCGAATTGTATTTAGAAAGAGCAGTAGTTTCATAATCGTACCCATATCCAATCATTAGATTGTCAGTGACTTGAAAAGCAGCTAATAAGCTTCCGGCGGCATCAAGCCTGTGCGCTAATCCTAATGTTAGTTTGTTGAAAAATCCGACATTTATTGACAAATCAAAAGAAATGGGAGAGCCAGGTACTATTTTTGTTAAAAGAGCTGGTTTTAATTTTATGGTATTGTTTACATCAAAAACATATCCTGCTATTCCATAAAAGTGGGCTCTTTCCGTGACTGTTGATGAAGCTATGCCTTCTTGGTAGTGTGTGGTGCTAATGAAATTAGGTGTAGAAATACCTAAATACCATTTGTTACTGTTATGTAGATATAATCCGACACCTATTAACGGGGATAATCTATTTTTAATATTTATTGAGTAAGAGGGGTCGTTTGGATTGAATATATTTAGTTTTGAGTAGTCTATACTTAGTAAATTTATTCCTGCTTTGATTCCAAAGGATAGTCTGGATTTGGTACTTACATTTATAGTATATGATAAATCGAAGGCTATGTTGCTTTCTGAGGAAGGCCCTATTTTATCACTTATAATATCTAAACCAATTCCTACTGCTGTTATGCCTAAAGGAGAGTTTATTGAAAAATTTAATGTTTCCGGAGCTCCTTCTAAACCGACCCACTGGTTTCTGTATAATCCATAAAAACTTAATATTCCCCGATTTCCTGCGTAGGCAGCGTTAACGGTTTGCGTGTTGTACATATACTGCGTATATTGAGACTCTTGTTGTGCAAAGGCTATAAAGGATGGAAAACCTAATAATATTGCTAATAATTTGTTTTTAAACATTCGTTTTCGAGATTGAGTGTTAATTTTTTTCATTGGCGTTATTTCTTAGTAGTTAGTTGTACAATAGTAGTAAATAAGCTATGTTCAACTGAATTTTAACCGATTACAAAAAGAGGCAAGTCGGCAACAATAAGTCACATAGTAAATATACGAGCAACCTGTATTGTCTTTTTTTTTAAATGTTACTTGTGTCCTCTGATTTTTAATAATCAGTCCCATTTTTTATTATATGGGCAGTATTGTGTGTTAAGCAAAGTATTATAAATAGCTGTTTGGTTTCTTTTACAAATCCTTTTAATAAAATAAATCCAGCTATAATTTAATTTCTGTACATCTAAGCCTTTCAGATCTGTTGACTATTATTTCTCAAAATCATTAATACCGGTTTTTTGAAGAACATATGAGTGATAGTATGCGTAGAGTTACCCATAAATAGGCCGTATATGGGCTTTAAAAATATACAATATTGAAAAAAAAAGTGACCAGGTGATAAATTTCAAGGAGTTGCCATTGTAATCATGCAATTTAATCTTAGACTAAAATAATGTCCAGGTATGCTACAAGTGGTATTTCCGGGTTGATGTAATGAGTTTTTGTTTTAGAGTATACTGTTTGCAATTTTAAATCCTTAGAAGAGGGTAAATACAAAGCCAATTGTCATAACTATCTCTACTAAAAATCATGAAACTTTACTTTTGTGCTTTTAGGCGCTTTGATTCTCGCAATGATGGAGAACTTTAATTTTTTTTAAATGTAATCTTGAGGCTGCACGGTTTTAAATTATTGGAAGTGTAGGGGGGTGTTGCTTGAAAACTGCACTGAATTATTATTTGTTTGAATGTAATTATTCATTTGTTTCTTTAATCCATACAGTTATGCTTTGAATTACGGCACTTGCTTAAACAGGGCTTATCTATTAGTATGTTTAAGTTAGTTTTGATAAAAAAATATTTCTTAAGAATTGGGATAAGTTAATATGATGAATTTTGAAATTATTATTTACAATCTTAAAGTAGTTCTTCATTAAAACATTACCACTTTTTATTGCATAGTGGCTAAGTTTTTTATTAAGACAGATCTGTGGTAATTTAATTTTTTTTGCGTAACATAAAGTTAGTTAATAGGGTAGTTTTTCTAACAGTAGTCAAATCAAAAATTAATTGATTGAATATTGAGACATCTATATGGAAATGATGTTCTGTCGTATAAAGTGTTTTTTTAAATTTTAAAAAAAATGAAAACGGTTATAGATAATAGGGTACTGGTTTTTCAAGTACTAACAAGGACAAAATGCCAGTCTTTTTGTAATCTTGATGATCTGAATTTGGTAATAGCAGGATTGATAAAATCTGATGAGACTTATACGATTTATCATTTTTTCCATGGTAAACAACAAAGGATAAAAAAAAAGGAGTTAAGTGCGTTGTTTAACAGTGCGGGAATTAAGCAAACATTTTCTTATTAGATAGAAAGTTTGAGCTAACCTAAAGAGATATGGGAGATATGGCATAGGATGATGCTATCAAATTTAAAAAAACAGCTATCAAACCAGATTTGAGAGTAATAAAATGATTAGTTAAAAGATAAATTGAAATTTTAAATTAGGCGTAAGCGATTCTTTGGCGTTTTGCTTACCATTTTACAGCAATAGTTATGCTTGCGTAATCTTAATAGGTAAATTTTAGGATAATTTGTAATTATATATTTATCACGTAGAGTAAGTTAGTTTTTAGACATGTAAATAATACAATATTATGATTTTTAAAGCTTTATCTATAAAAAAACCATGTAAGATGGTTAGCAAAGGAAATATAGAAAAAAATAGTAATTTTTTTAAGAAATTTACTATTTTTTTTTATGATTTTGTTGAAAAACATATAGTAACATCCTGTGATTTGGAATCAGAAGTGTTAGAGAATGGTGATTTAGAACCATATGGTAATATAGATTTATCCAATGTGGATAGGAAAAAACACTTAAAAAAGTGAAGAAGTAAATATTATCGAATCATTTATACTTGCAAAGGGGTATGGAATGTATTGGAGATCGGAATTCGTGTAACTTACATTTCAAGAGCTATCACAGAATATAAAAAAGCGGACTTCGAAGATTATTTAAGCGTTTATATAATAAATAATTGTCTTTCAATACTTAAGGATAGACCATATTATATGTGTAAGCTTGGAGCTGTCGCCAAACAATGTGGTTTTAATCTCTTTCTCTTTAGGTTTAATTCCTCGAAGCTCAGCTTCGAATTAAAAAGGAAATTTTCAACTTATATCTCGGTGGCTTTGCCCCGGGGTACTTTATTGGTCTCAGATCGGGGTTTAAAACCCTGAAATTCATTGCAGTATTTTAGTAGTGCGAAAAAATGTAATCTTCTACTTTTAATATTGTTTAATAGATTTTCAAAATAGAGAGGCTTTCAGTTTCGTCAAACAAAAACCTCTGCATTTTGAGTCCAGAGTGGTTTAGTAATGTAAGTTCATTTAAAAAGGTTTAAAAAAACTAACGCATTTCTTTAGTCGATTACTACATAAGAAAATATAAATAAGGAAATTTAAAATAGTAAAATACTGATTGCTGGTAGCGGTTTTTCCTGAAATCAGGATTGAATTATTGGTATTGTTTGTTGCAAAATTCAATGATTATACACAGTCTCTTAAGTTTCTTTCTTATGTAATTAAGTTTTTTCAGGCTAATCGGGTCTTTGATCCAAGGAATTCGCCTGAGCTTTATGGAGAGAATATAGAGAAATTAATTGTAGAGCTTGTTACGCTGCCTCTTGAAGAACAAAATCAAGTATGGCATTCTTAAATACCTCTTATTAACCCTCTGTTTTATATAAAGTTCGCTTGTTATCATTTACACATGATATAAATGTAATTCATAAGATCAAAATGTAAAGGATTTGCAAATAGTTATAACTAATAGATTGGGTATATGATATACAATTTTTTTTCAAATAGAATTAGTTCATCCCTGTTTTTCTGGTGATACTACTTATCTTATTATTATGCCGGATGTTAAAACAGCAAAAAAATTGATTAACCAATTTTTTGTTGTTAAAAACGAGCTAAACAGAGTTCAGGTTATGATTGGAGGTAATCGGGATGATACGATTTTTGAAATAGTAGCAAGGAATCATACATTCGTTTTTCATGTGTTTCCGGTAATACTTCTGAAGCTGACATTGTGATGAACAACAATGATTATGTTTTTATGTTCATAGAACATGAAAACACACAGTTTAATATTGGAACTAGGTTTAGTGGAAGGAATACTGGCAGTAATAGAATAAAGGTTCCCTTAAGTCGATTAGCAAAAATAAATGGAGTTACCTTATTGCTGAGTGATTTAGTAAAGGAGACTGTCAATGGGTATTTTGCTGAATTTTCTGAAAAAAAGATATTCAGACATGGTGGTAACAAAAAATATAATCGCTGGAATAAAAAACAGGCTAATCAACTTCATAGATGATAAAGTTTTAAATTATATTATTGATAGTTTGAAAGTACTTTTAGCAAGGAAATAACCAACAGTTTGTGGGAATATATGGTAAGATATTTGGTGCAACCACAATTAATGGTACCAAGATGATACCCAATGCAATACAAGGTAAAATTGTAGATTCTCCTCTTACAATAGAGAGTATTAAAATTTTAAAAGATCAAGATCTTAAGAAGAAAGAAGACTTGATAAATCTAGGGGTAAAATACTTTAAATATCAAACAAATTTATTTGGAGATATTATATCTGAAACAGATCGAGTTCAGACTGACTATGATTATTTTCAAGATTATGGTTTTTCTGATCCTACATTTTATAACGATGCTGATGATTATATGATTTAGTTTTAAATTAATTAGTTTTTTTACATTAAGTTAACAATCACTTAAGTTACTAAACTAATCAATATCTGGAATTAATGGAGCTCAATAACATTTAAAAAGAGCAAAAATGGATTTATGAGTTGGTGATGTTGTAAAAAATTTCTTAAACATTTTTGTTTCATATTAGATTTAAAATTAGAGAGAAATAAAATCAGTAAAATAAATAATTTGAGTTAGTCATTTAGTTTATATCTTTAAAATCAGTCATTATGGAAGTGTTTGAAGGGCTAAGCATACTAAAGTTTATAAAAGAATTGCCGGATGATGAAGCTTGCAAAGCTTATTTAGCAAAGGTAAAATGTAAAGATGGCTTTGTTTGTATGAAGTGTGGTCATACAAAAAGGATTTAAAAAATCGGAATATATTACCAATCTTATAGCTGTCAATATGTGGAAAGCACCACTGCAAATACGTTGTTTCATAAGGTAAAATTTGGTTTGCACAAAGCTTTTTGTGTAGTATTTTAAATGACAACGAGTAGCAAAAATGTATCAAGTATTCAAATGGGAAAACGTTTTGATATTCGTCAAGGCACTGCTTGGTATTTTATGCAAAAAGTACGTAAAGCGATGCAAAGCAGCCAGAAATATCCTTTGGCAGAACTGGTGCATGTAGATGAATTTACTATGGGTGGAAAAGAAGAAGCAAAACAACGAAGGAGTTATGAATCTAAAAAGAAAAAGGCAGTAATAGCAGTAGAATTAAAGTAAAAGTATCAATAAAAAGAGTCTATGTGAAGTCTATCGATGACTATTCTTCAAAATCATTAACACCAATTTTTGAAGAGCATATAAGTAAAACTGCCAAAATAGTTACCGATAAATGGAGAGGATATGAACCTCTAAAAAGCTTTATAATATTGAACAAAAATTAAGTGATAAAGGGAAAAAATTTAAAGAGTTACATATTGTAATTATGCAATTAAAATCTTGGATCAGGACAATACCAACTCATGTTAGCAAATGGCATATTCAAGCTTATTTTGATGAGTTTTGTTGTAGGGATAAACCGTTCTCATTTAAAACAACTATTTTACATAAATTCATACAAAAAATGGTAAATACCAAACACATATCTCAAAAAGACATAAAACAGATAGTAAGTGTGTAGCTCAATAAATAATTATGAAAATAGTAAATAATCGATTTCAAGCAGAAAATCAGGAAGAAAAAAATATTCAATTGGAAACAGACAATAGAGCAGGAATAATAAAGCCTGAATATTATGAGCAGCAATGAGTGCTGCGTTCTCAGTCTTATCATTCAAAACTCCAGAGAGCAAAAGCGTGCCTATATTGTTATTGGGAGAGAAGGCGAAATATTTCAGTTGGTCGATTTTAATAGAAATCATGTTTTGCATGCAAAACACAAGCATCGAGATGAAATAGTACATTGGCACACTTTTACAGAAAAACAATTAGCGCCCGTGCTAGGGTATCCAAACCTTTAATATCAAAGTGTAATGTAAAGGGAATGTCGGGATCCCATGATATTGCTGCGCACAGAAAACAAGTCTCGGGGCCAGGTTTAAGGCCTATGGAATCTTTGTAGCAAATGTTTTGAGCAGGAATTATGATTCAGGAAGTTTTTATATTGTAAACACCAATAATGTAAACATTATAAAAGGATCTGGAATTAATTTTGAGAGTAGGGGACAATTCGGAAAAAAATGCAAAGGTTGAATATCTGGAGTCAAAAAATGGCTAGTTTCATGTTTTTATTATTGACGAAGAGATAACAATACAAAGAAAATAGATATTAGCTATATTCAAGTTTATTAAACCAAAAACTATAATTATGGAATATGCTTTAAAAATTTATCATATAGTATTCATTAATTTATAAAACAGAACGCTATGTTTCATTGGCAGTCAGTATTATAACCGTATTAATTTTATTAACTTTTTTTGGCTATCAAATATTTAATCCAAATAACAATGAGGAAAGTTCAAAAATATTAAATTAATTTGTTGGTATAGGTTCGACAAGTATTATTACCATTGCTATTGGGTATATCTATAAATTTATGGATAAGGATATGGAAGCGGCAAAAACATTTTATAATTAACGAAAAAAAAAGATAATAATGAAACCAATTGAAACTAAAAGCAAAAATGAGAAATTAATTTTTTTGGGTTATATATTATTAACAATGTTTTTTTTTGTTTAGTGTATTACTTTCAATATCAAAATAAACTACTTACTGCAAAAGAAGTATTGTTAACAGAAAAAGAGAAGAAATATGAATTTGAAAATATAAAATATGAAAATGTTGTAAAAGAGAGAGACCAAGTAATTAAATTAGTGCCTATTATTGTTAAAAATAATGTTGATTCCATTAGGGCTGAAACAAAAAAGATGATTAAGATGGATACCCATAAAGGGGCTATTGAAAATTCAATGGTTTTTATACAAGTCCAAAATAATGAGACAAAGATAAAATTGCAAAAGCAAAATTTTATCTCAATTCTGAGTTAATATGGTTACAAAGTAGAGAATAATTATACTATAGTAGAAAAAAATAGTGTTGCTAGTTCAATTCGATATTTTAATAAGGTAGACCAAATTTTAGCGGAAAATTTGATAGCAGATATTATAAAAGGCTTCCCGGAAATTGTCTTGCGGGCAGAATATATAAAATCGGAAAATGTTCCTGTTGGGCAAATTTGGATTAAATAAGTGTAAATAGCACTGAAAAAGTATATCCTGTCAATTTAACCATATAATCTTTTTTCTGCTGTATAAATGGTTGCCGCTTTACAGAATTTATTTTTTGATGGACCATTCCATTCTTTGAAGTCTCTCAGAAAGAAATATCAAAGACCCAAGCAAGGTATTTTCATCAGGAAGCTTACCTGTTACGAGTTCTTTGAAAGAAGTCATGTAAACTTTCTTCAGCTGGTTCCAGACAAAGGAAGTCTTGCTGAATATAAGGGCATCTTTCGGATGTTCATACAGCCAGTTTTTGTTATTAGCAATAGCCTTGTCATCATCCTTGACCACCTGCAGCAGCATAGCATCAAACTCTGTGGAAGCGACAAAATTTGTATTTCTTCTTGCAGCAAAAGTTGATGCAGGTCATAAGTATGGCGTACCCTTCATTGCCGGTAGTTTAATATATTCTGCAATAAGGCTAAGCACATCTTTATAGTACTGTCTAAATAGTATTGAAAATAGCAAGTCCGATACCTTTTTTCAAACGGACTAAAAGGCAGTCAAGATAGTGCCCACCGTATGCTGCATGTGCATAATGGCCTGCTTCGCCTGCCCTGTGTAAGTCAGTATAAATTTGACTGTATACTAACTAATTATATAGGAGATAACTCAAATAATAACTTTGTATTTAGAATTTAGAAAAAGGCAATTAAATTAATTGTGTAAGATCTTTAAACAAAAAGTAATTTCGAGACATTAGCCAAATGTAAAATTGGTTTAGTATTAGGGAATTTTTGGAAAACCTACTTATAGAAATAGTTATTTTGAAAGTTTTGCGAGACGTAACCTTACTTGATACAAGCAAACTAGAATCACAAATAATCATCATTTTTAAAATCTAAAAAAAGCTCCAGATTTTCACTGGAACTTTTGTCCTATTAACGGCTTAAACGGAACAATTATCGAACCATTTTACAGCTGGTATAAAAATTAGATCGTTTTAAGATTATATTGTTTGCAAATTCTTAGGCAGCTAAATTTAATTTTGACACTGTCTAAAAAGTGTATAACTTAATAATATTTTATCACCACTTTTTGTTTAATTTAAAATCAATGTAAGTTTATGATTTTTTATAAAAATAATACAATTTTTATTGTCTACTTAAAGTAGCTGTTGTTATATTTTTAATCGCGATACCACCCGAGGTATATTCATCAATAAAAGTTAAGACAAGGGTCTCATTTGTTAAAGTAAAAGTGGATGCATCCATATCTGCATCTTCATCTTCATCATATTTAATTGATAAAACATTATCTTTTATCGTAAACGTCCCTGAATCCGTTGAAGATTCACCATTCGATGAAACTTCATAATATGAAAATGTACCATCTTTCTTAAATGTTAATATTGTGTAATTGTTGGCATCTACATTATTGCTTTGTATTCCTTGAGAAACTCCATCGTTAAATTTTTCACGCATAATCGAAGTTGTCTTCCAAAACCCTACAATTGATGGGCTTTCACTATCATCTTTACTACAAGAGGTAAATAAAGTACTTATAACCATTAAGGTTGTTAAAATAATTGCTTTTGTTGTTTTCATTTTGTTCATGTTTAAAGAATTTAAATTTGTTTTATTGTGTGACTTTATTATTTTAATTACCTAATAGAAATACATTTACTTTTATGTAATTCTTTTGTTATGCTAAATATTCTAATCAATTTTTGTGTATTATTCTTTAGCATAGAATTTTAAAATTGCTTTCAGGATTTTTAAATTATAATTTGTACTCGATTCATGTTACATGATTTTATAAATTATTTTTTCTGTTTTACTGTTTCTAATTGATTTCATAGCTGTTTCCTGTATTATTTACAGGAATATTTATTTTAAACTTAAAAAAGTTAGAGATCCACTCATTTCGGTTCTTAAATAAGATGCAAAATTATACTAGATGAAGATTTGAGCAATTAAAATGCAATAGACAAAAAGTAACTAAATATAATTTTGGAAAGAAATTAGGTAGACAAATTACTAATAAACAAAGCAAAAAACATTTTCTCTACAAATTGGGACTGCCTCATAAAAACTATGGAAAGTTCAATCCAAAATATAGTTAACCTAATAAACGACTTGTCAAAATAGATGCTATATATATTAGGATTAAATGATTATCTAAACTTATCATTTAAACAGATATTCATTTCCTTTACTTTTTAGTGATTCTATAAGGCGAAGTTGTCCCTATAGGCAACCCTCTTTTAATAAATATTGTAGCCATTGTGTTGACTATGAATGATATAATAACAACGAAGCCTCTTTCTCCGCCAGTAGAGGTTTCAAATGAAACTTTAAAAATCAAAAGCCTTTAAACACTAGTGTTTAAAGGCTTTTTCGTTTTTACACACTTTTCAAAAAGCACATGTTTTATCAAAAAGTAGTCACCCAATGAGTACCCACTTTTTTTTGGGTCACTTTTTACAAAATTGGTGAACAAAATAAAAAGAATTCCCCGGGAATTCCCTGGTATCAATGGGCTCTCTTAAAATTTTTAATTCAATTTGATTATTAATTTTAAAACTAGATAACATGTTAAAAACAATTTTCTTGCTAAAATCCGAGAGGGTTAACCGAGACGGAGAATCCTCTATTATTCTAAGACTTTCCTATAAAAACAAAAGGATTACAATCGCCTCGGGAAAATTCATCTCGAAAGAAAGATGGATTCAGACAAACCATCTGAAAAATACACTGAAGGCAGAAAAAGAAAAGGTAATCAAAAGTTCTCTTGATCTCATGCAGCTGAATGCCGAAAAGAAGTTTACAGAACTCTTCAGAATTGACCCTGACGTTGATCTGGAATTGCTAAAAGCTGAACTTACAGGAAAAGTCAAAATCGGCCAGCCTCAAGGTCCTTCCATAATTGAAATTATGGAAACATACAATATATTCTTCACCAAAAGAGTTAATTCTGGAGAACGCGCAGCGGCTTCATTGCAGAAGTACAAAAGAGCGAGGGATTTACTTTTGGATTTCATCACCAGTACCTACAAAAAGGAAGATATGCCCGCATCTGAAATATCAAGCTCCTTTGTCTTTAAACTGGAGCAGTTCCTTAAATACGAGAGCAGTTTCAAAGACCAGACAGGCATCAAAAACAATTCGGTGGTAAAATATATGAAAATGTATAAAACCGCCTGCAATTACGCCATTAAAATGGACTTGATCATTAAAAATCCATTCAACGTTTATGACGGAAGGCTAAGTGTGAAAGATGCTGTTTTCCTAACCCAGCTGGAACTGAATACGATCGAGAATAAAATATTTTCAACGCCCCGTCTGGAAAAGGTCAAGGATATATTTCTTTTCAGCTGTTATACAGGATATGCGCCCGTCGATGCAATGGATCTGTCCGAAAGAAACTTATCTGAAGATTCAAATGGGAACTTATGGATTATGACCAGCAGAGCTAAAACTGCTATTAGAGCCAATGTTCCGGTACTGCCTACCGTTGAGAAAATTATTTCTAAATACAAAAATCAGCAGAAAGGTCTTATCCCGAAAATTTCCAATCAGAAAATGAATGCCTATCTAAAGGAAATTGCTGATGTCTGCGGCATAAACAAACACCTTACCTGGTATGTTGCCAGACATACTTTTGCAACCACAGTTACTTTAGGAAATGGAGTAAGACTGGAAAACGTATCAGCCATGATGGGCCATACCAATACCAAGCAGACACAGCACTATGCAAAGGTTTTAGATGTTAATATAATGGAAGATATGGAAAAACTTAAATCTAAGTTTAAGTGATATTTTATTAAAAACAGTCTTCTATTTCGAAACCTCTTTTCGCTCGTAGTTACCTTTAAAAATCTGATTATTTATTTTTCAAGTATGACCGAATTACGGTGAGTCACATCGAAAAAGAAAACTTAAGTAAAAGCATGAGATCAAACTCTAGATTCGAATCACAGACATCTCTTATATCGCATATTGCGATATGCAATATGCGATATAAATAATTTGTTTATCAATAAAATATAACTAACTAACATCTCCAATTGCGTCCGCATTGCGGACGCAATTAAACTAGACAGAAGATAAACATTTTAATATCTCTTCTTAATCAAGAAAAAAAAAGAGCTTTATATTGTCAAAAGCATTAAAAAACAACCGGACATTGCGCCAGCTGGAATGCAAGATAAGCACCAGTTTAGAAGCATCTTTTAATAAGCAATGATAAAGAAAGTGATTGACAACTCATAATCTAGTGTATTCCTTTTTTTTTTATTTTAGAATGCGACTAGTTATTTATTGCTAAAACCTTCATAGATAATCGGAATTTTTCCGATTATAGTATAAAAAATTAACAGTAATGGACTTAAAATATTCCAAATAATCTTTAGTATAATCCGCGTAAACCTTCACATTTACAAGCCTTTACAATTGTGTCCACACTGCGGACACAATTGAGCGGGACAAAGTATAATCTTTGCTATTAATTGATAATAAACAAAAAAATAGATTTCTATAATACTGAAAGCGTTAAAAATAATTACACATTATGCCCATTTGAACGGCATATGAAAAAGGAATTGACGATAAGAAAAATCAAGATATAGGAGATAGTAAAAATAATAATTCTAAAAGAAAACAATTACTATAAATAATCCTAAAGATCATATAGCATTAACTTCTGAAAAATAAAAACATCTAATAATGTTTGTTATTATGAACATAAACGCTATTCTTGTTCATAATAATGAACATTTAACGAGATGAACAGAAAAAACAAACCATTTTTCTTAAGCAGATTATCTTAGAAAAAGAGGCGCCACCTGTATCGAAAGCACCAGTAACACTGGCTGTTATGTCAAAAATGAAAGGGTACTAACAGGGCTATCTTAAAATTAGTGGGTTAACTAACCTCTGTAAATGTAAAAAAAATCGAGAAAATTGCTGAGAAGCTTCAAAAAAGCAGGGTGCAACTTTTAAATTTCAGTAAATAAATTAGTGCGTTTTTTTATCAGATCCTTATACTGCAATTTTAAATCTTCGTCTAAAAAAGAAATGCTAACAAGTTCGATGGCTTTTGGAAGCCAGATGCTGAATCTTCGATAAACATTATTGACCTGCCTTGGATTTAATTTTAAAAAACTGCCCAGCCTGTCAAAATACACTTTGTTGAAATTTTTCTTTTTGCCTCCAAACATCAAGGCGGTATCTTCGTCATCTTTTGGCAATATTATTTTAACATTCAAAAGGTCATACGCGGGTGATAGTATCCAGCCAAATTCTGAATGCCACATTGAAAAATTTTTCAAATGCATATCATTGTTTCCTATGATAAAATTAAAAATTGCCAGTTCAAAAAATCGAACTTTATCGAGCAGTGAATTTACAGATAATTCACCGATAGTTTGTCCGAGAATTTCCATTGATCCCTTGTATTTATCACCTAATTCCAAAATTTGCAAAAAATCAATCATATGAATTTTTGAACCGTCATTTTTCCGATCAATCCGTTTTGTAATATAACATAACTCGCCTGATATAAGCCGAATCATATTCGAAGGAACTGTATCTATTTTATACAGTTCTGCAAGTTTCATTGAAAGATGCTCATTTTCAGGCATCTGTTTGTATTGGAGATTTTGAGGTTTTAAGATATAATTTCCGTCTAATGCATCTAGTATGGTCAAACGTCCATCATGTCCGTTTTCCAGAAATGTTTTAATCCATCCTAATGATAATTTAGGTTGAACTCCAGGAACGGATATCGAAAGTTCAACTGCTTCTTTGGCCAATTTTTCCATATCCTCCAGTCTGTATGGCAGGACAGGAGGCCGGCTGGTACCATAGAATCCTATGCTGCATTTTGAATGATAATCAACTTGATCCTCATCAAGTTCCAGGTAACAATATAGGCATTTATTCATTTTCATTTTCATTTAAGGGATGAACGCTGACTGCTCCAATAGCATTTTGACAGCACGCCAGCAGAAGCGCCATACGATCATTTTTGTTTATTTTCCAGCTTTCAGCCGCTATATTTAAAAGCCAGCCTTCGGGAATTAGTCCATCAAAAAAAGGAAATAGTCTTTTGCTTTTATAAGGGCGTACGCGGACCGGCATATCAAAAGTTATAAAAAGGCCTGGAAAGTTTGCTATATAATCCTCATTATATGTAAATTCATATTCTCCGTCAGCAGATTCGCTTAAAATTCCAGTTGGAATTGAATTATACTTTATTAGTGCCTGGCGCATAATTATTTTCTGTTATTGGTCCGAGAATATGCCCGAACATTTTTAAGACCTGGTTTACTTTTGATAAACTTAAATTTTCTTTTCCCTGCTCTATCTTTCGAATAACGGTTAATGCTACACCAGTTTTCAAAGCAAACTCTTCCTGAGTAAGACCAGCTTGTTTTCGTCTTTTCTTAACGAATTCTGCAATTAAATCCATTTTATATGTTTTTGAATATAAAACTAATCAAAAATTTTCAATTATATGCTTTTGGATATAAAAATTTACAAAACTCTAAAAATATATGTTTTTGCATATAAAATTAATCGATTGTTGCCTATTATATGCATTAAGATATAAATAATGTTAATTTAATTTTAAATGAGGAAGAAAAGTAATAATTATCGTTTTGTCGTTCTAAGTTTATGAGACAATTCGTAGAGTTATTTTTATTGCATAATGCAATCTTTTTTAGCGTACCGACCAGTAAGTTTTCGAGGATACCTTCATAAATCAAAAGATTCCATCTGGCTTTTTGATTTTATAATTTTTTGATCCAGTTTGTTAATTTTTATAAAATCAAAAAGCCAGATAAAGCATAGCGAAGTTAGGCATTTTTTTTTAAAATGTCAACTGTTTGCAAAACACTACCTTTTATAGGGTTTAAATTTGTAATCTGTTTATCGTGTTTGAAACTTCCGGAATTTTTGGCAGTTTCAGATTTATGTTGCGGAGTCTGAAGTTCTATAATAGAATATTTTCCTAGCAAACTACTTAAGAACTGTGCTTACTTTATTGAATGCATAAGGTATTACTCCAATACCAAGAGTTAATAAAATTGTTAAAAGTTTATCTAAATCTGGTGTATTTTTTGAGTCTTCAAAATAATTCCACATGAAGAATGTAGTAATTACACAAGCTAAACCTACCGATATTAATCCGCTTAGAAAAGCCAAAAAGCGACTTATACTTGTATTAGCTTTCGGTGTATCTGGATCATTATTATTTATAGCGTTTAATCCTTTTTGCAAAGCTTGTTGATTTTCAAAAGAAGCAGTTGAAATAGCCACAAATTGCTTTGTTCTTTCTACTTCTATCTGGATATTCGCCTCTTTATCTAAAAGCAAATCTTTTAGGGAAACATTATCTTTTCTTAATTTCATAAATACCAAGAATAAGATAACCAAAAAAAGTATAATGGGTGAAAAAGCAATCCACTTTTCTGGTGCTGTTATTGT
Source organism: Flavobacterium sp. W22_SRS_FK3 (assembly GCF_052113665.1). Lineage (NCBI taxonomy): Bacteria > Pseudomonadati > Bacteroidota > Flavobacteriia > Flavobacteriales > Flavobacteriaceae > Flavobacterium > Flavobacterium sp. W22_SRS_FK3. Next base: position 26,588 of record NZ_JBGQOF010000025.1, read on the forward strand.
TGGGATTGAAGCCTGACCATAAATATTAACAGATGTAAAAAGTGATGGCAACGATAATAAAATAAATGATTTCATAGTTAAAGTTTTTAATTAAAATATTTTTTAGATATCTATATCTTCTTCTTTTGTTAAGCTTGAGATTTTTTGGACTTTATAAATGGTAATACTACTTTGTCTGTTGATGTAATTATTAATCGCAATTGCCAATGCACTAGCAATTGATTTTTTGTAATTCATATCTCTTAATCGTTGAGCGTCTTTTGTCTCCGTAATAAAACTAATTTCGGCTAGTACGCAAGTTGTTTTAGAGAGATGATAAGTAGGATTCAATACTCCTAATTGCATTGCTTTCACTCCCCTATCCTTGTATTTTGTTACTGATACAAGTCTCTGTTGTATAAAAGATGCTAAAAGAGCAGAATCTTTATTTGCTTCTAAATGGACATATGTTTCTGTACCCTGTGTAGTAGTATCGTTCCAACCATTAAAATGTATTGATATAAAAACATCAGCATTAGTTGACTTTGCTAAATTTGCACGATCTCTCAGAGACAAATTGATATCTGATTCTCTAGTTAGAAAAGTTTGGTGTTTTTTTAGTTGTAATTCAATTACTAAAAGTTTACAAATTTCAAGGGTCAAGTTTTTTTCAAGGTCACCTAAAGCAGAAACTGCATGATTCGCATCAGAGCCTCCAATATTTTCCGTACCACCATGACCAGGATCTATGACAATAATTCCAGTTTTCATAATTATCTTTTATTGTTAGTTTTATTTTGAGATTGTAAAAGAGCATGATACAAATGAATTTGTTAATTCTCTGTGCTTCCTTTATTTACTAAAATACCAGCAAAAAGTAATGTTAGGGTTAATTGGTTTTCCATAATTATTTTTTTGATTTAAATATTGTTTCCGCATAAAAAATTGGCAAGTCTCCGTTCGTAACTGAACTATTATAAATTGTATAGGTAAATGCAAAATATCCGTTAGTCTTATCAAAAGCAGAAAATATAGCATCTGGATTTTCAATGGAATTACCATTACTTTCAATTTGCCTTATTGGAATAACTGGAAGTGACTTGGCGTTATCTTTTGGAAAATTTGCATCAATATCAATAAGATATTTGGCAGTAGTCTTGTAAGGGAGCTGCGTATTAATAAACACTTGTTTTTCGAAAGTATCCGATTGCGCGATTCCAAGAGGTTTATTATATTTTATTAATGGTGTTGCAGGAGTACTCGGTTCAACTGAATCTGTTTCATAATGAAATTTTGTATTTTTTACATCGAAATTTCTCTGAACTTTTATTATTGGTAAGACGGAAAATAATTTTTGCTCCCTATTAAAAATATTGAATCCATTTATCGTAAATTGAAATTCAGCTTTGATTTGCTTTTCAATATCAACCTTTTGGTGCTTAATAGCTAGTTTTAGACCATTTTCAAGATTTACGTCTTCTTGCCAAGAAGTTTCCCCATTTTCATTCTTAGTCACTTTTATAGAGAACTGATTGATAGTAGATTCATCTTTAGTTTCATTAAAAGAATTTTGTTTACTACTTTCAAAAAAGACATGAGTATCATTTACAAAGTCTTTCCACTCAAACTCTTTATCGTTTATTGAAGCCCAATATGCAATCAAACCCTCAAGAGTTTTATTATTATCTAAATTATTGAACTTATTGATGCTATTTTTAATTATTAATTTAACATCTATTCTATCATTGTTCTCACAATTATCCTCAACATAAAGCTTATATTCCCATTCTCCTGCCTTAGGTAATTTTGTACCAGAGTTAATACCCCAAGCATACCCCATATCTGCTTCTAAATTAGATTGTTCTGCCTCATGTTTAATTATGATAGGTTTAAGCGGGAATTCGCGGATAATTTTAGGCCATTTTTCAACTTTATATTCCTTAATTTTTGGATCAATCGGATCGATTAATTGTATCCATGTTGATTTTTCGATTTCACTTTCAACTTTATTATCTTTTATTTTTTGAATATCCTTTTCAATATGGGTTATCTGAGGTTTAATGGAGAAATTTATATCTCCTTCCATAGATTGTTCCTGATCAAAAAAGATATTCCATTTTTTGTCTTTATTAATTTTAGAAGAAATGATATTATAATTTTTAACCGTCTCTACGCTTATTGAAAGTCTGTAGTTTGATGGGATTTCTAGCCCATCAACTTCTAAAGTAACAGCTCCATCATATGCATAAAAATTAGTAAGTTTATTAAGGACAATTTCTTTGAAATCGGTAATCGAGTTTGTTTCACCACCATTAATTGAAGCATCCATAACCTCATCAACTTTATTACTAAGCACATCTATAGCAATTTTCTTTTTGGCAGCAATAAGTTTTTCAAAAAGATCTTTAGGATTTTCAGCGGTTGGATTGTTAGTATTAAGTTTTGATGAAATAGAATCCTTATTTAACAATTCATCTATTTTTTCCAACACTATTCTGAAACTTTTATCCAAGTCAATGTTGGTAAACTCTTTTGTAATATCCTTATGAAAATAACTTCCAGACCAAAGCTTATTACTAATCGGCTTAATCCCTAAATAGGATCTCTCGGCTTTAATTTTATCGCTATTTAGATAATCAGAATTAACTCTTAATTTTCTAAGTGCTTTATTATTAATCAAATGTATTACTTTGTCTAAATTTTTGTCAACAGAAATGGCCAAAGAATAGCGATTTAATTTAGGATCATTATTTTCTTGGGTTTTATTTTTCACAACCATATTTAAAGCTTTCAGATTCGAAGTTCCATCGGTACCATTCGAAGCCTGAATTTTAGTTGTAACAGCTTCCACTAAGCTATATTCCCAAATAGATGCCTTTGAGTTTAAATCTTCGAATGTATGTTCAATCTCAGAAGTTGTATAAATACTGTCATGGGCTTTATGAATTATATTTTCTTCTTTTCTAGTTAAACTGATTTCAAAACTGAATGCATTTTCAATTTCATTCTCTTTTAGACCTTCAGTTTTTACTACAAATTCACTTGGCTTAGTAGATACGTCTTTCACTGGCATTTCCCCATTACAAACTGATTTAACATCCTTAATAAGTAACAATATTTTATTTTTTATCTCCTCCTTATCTTCTTTTTTATTTGCTTCTCTTTCTGTTATTAAAAGTTCTGTATTGTCATCCGTTAACTGCGCTACAACATTATAAAGTGTAGTAAGAATCCCTTTAGCAGCCTGTGATATTTTATCTTGATCTTCTGCCACAATATTCGTATCGCCAAACTGATATCGGTATTTATTCTCTCCATTGCCATCTCTTGGTATAGCTGCCAGATCAAGAATTTGTCTTATATCATAATACCCTTTTAATTTCCAATATAATGTATCTGTCTTTTCTGTAAAACTATCAAGCCAATATGAGAACTTAATTAGTGGCCAAGCCTCAACCGGTATAAGCTTGTCGAAGTAATAATGCTTGTAATTTATTTCACTTAAATCAATACTAGTTCTAAAACCATAAATATCTCGAACGCCCAATTTTAATTGGTAGTGTTTGCCAACAGTTGCATACCTGTTAAGATTATTTATGTCATGATCATCAACTTTTATTTTTAATGGTGAAATATGAGAATAAACAACTTTATCCTTTTTAATGATTTTTCTTTTGCCATTTGCATCTTTTGTAATGTTTTTAGGCATAATAGGAAGAACTTTATCCATGCTTAATATCTCAACATCAGGATCAGAACCTGTTGCTGATTTTATCAGGCCAAATTCAAGTGGAAGATATTGCTGATATTTCGGTTGTGTCGACTGTTTTTTTAAGAGTTCAAAACCAAAATCGTGTGCAGGCATTGTTGGATAATATTCTAACACATCTTCGTCATCTTGTTGTAATTGCTCAATATAGAGGTATAATTTATTGTCATTTAAAAATGTAAATAAGTCCTCTTTCACTATATTGTTTTCCTCAATAATTTCAATAGTATCAATATTGTCGATTTTCAACGAATTGAAGAAATAAGGAACTTCTTTTGTCTGCGTTTCAAATGACATTACAACCTCTTTTAGATCTTTCATAAGCACGGACGAATTTTCAAATACTAAATAGTAGCCACCAGTATTGGTTGTGAGCGCCTCCCATACCAATCTAATAAAATTCTGTTTTCCAGGATCCGAAGGATTATTGGAATCTTCAACAAATAGTTTGCGATTTTCTGGTTCGTCCAATTTATTTAAGCTCTCAATGTTGAAAATAGGGGGAGCCGTTCTCGGCGATAAATTGGTTTTGATGATTGTGGTACCAGTCTCTGTCAACTTAATTAATTTAGACTGACCCTCGCTCTCAATTTTGCCATAAAAAGATATATTCGAGATACTAAATCCTTCATCTTTAAGCAAAGTAATAAGTGTTAAATCATCTGCTAGGACATTAGTTAATTCAAGAACAAATTTGCCTGCTTCCGCTGATGATGATTTTACCTGAATTTCTATATTTAAGCATTTTGCAAATTCAAGTTTCTTTTTATCGGCTAAGAATGAAGAAGCTGTCACTTCATCCTTTTGAGATTTACCTGAAGTGTTTTCATATTGTGCGGCAGTTAGCTCAAATTTATAATTTGAAGAATTATTAATACCATTTTTAAATAGTTTTTTTGGTATCTCATAAAATCTATTTACTTCCTCTTTATCACCTACCTTACTAAAAATCTTTTTATGGTTTGATTGAACGGCCAGTGTTACATTAATAAGTTTGTAAGGTCGTATAAACTTTACTGGTTCAAACTCATTTTTCAATGTATTAAAATCGGTATTTTCTAAACCATTTATGAAATTCCAAATCTCTTTAACCGCTTCTTGTTTTCCGTCTCCTTCTTTACCAAGAATGTTATTGGTTATATCATAGTTTTTAGCTCCATTCTCAATCGAGATTTCCACATGTTCCCATGCACCAGCATCGGGATTTATAATTGGTGTAACAACTTTGAATTGTCCAATAAGTTCATTTATAGATATCGTTCCCTTGTTTATATCTCTAGGTAATCTCAAACCACTATTGTAGAAATAGTTGAGTTGACCTATGATTGCTTCAATATGATCATTTGTTGAAATTGGGGGACCGTCATTAAAGACTAAATCTCCATTAATGATATTAACAGTTGGATTATATTCTTCACCATTTTTCTCCTTAGGATTAGCTTGAGAATATGCTTTTTCAAGCGTGAGCAATGCTGCTAACTTAAAAAACTCAGGAATGACAAAATTTTCCCTTAAATCAATATTTGTTGCAAGCAATTTTTTATCGTCTTCTTTTCTTTCAATGAATTGAGTTTTGTAATCATTGAAATATTCCTCCAAATAATGAATGTATTCTGCAGATTTTTCAATATTATTAATTGGAATTGTTACCTCACTTGAAAGAAGTCCTTTTATTTTTATTTCAAATCCGTCTTTTATTTCATTATTATTAACCTTAATGTTTTTTGAAATTGGAGCAGGAATAGCTATGTATGGGCATTTATTTTCATCAGGATCTGACAATAAATTAATGCAATCTTCATAGCCGATAGATTTTTTAAATTCTTCTAACTCATCATCATCATTATACTTTTTTAAGAGAAACTCTTTTTCAAGTATGCTTTTCATTGTTTCCCAATCCTCATTTGTACGATCAATAAATTTAGGACAATAATTTGGAACCGTAATATTAACTTCAATACCTTCTAATTTGCCTATTAAAAGTATTTCTCTAAGTGTTTCGTATTTTAACTGATTGGTTCCAAGTACCTCTTTTATCTTTGTGATTAGATCATTGATAAAAGGTTGAATAATTTTATTCTTAAAGATATTTTCTCTTGAAGGTTTTAATTTTCTATCATCTCCCATCTTTACCCCAAAAAATGGGATATAAAAGTTACTAACAAGTATAGTCTCTTCTTTTCCTGTTAAAGTTTCTTTTCGTCGTGTAAAAGTTGGAATGAAAACCATGGGCATTTCATTCAATGATTCGAGTGCCCAATTAGGATCAAACTTACTTCTATCTATTAATTTAAGTTGTTGTTTTGCAGTAAGTTTGCTTGACGAATCGCTACCTCCAATTATATACTCAAATCTTACATAAGCGTTGAATTTAAATCGAACAACCAAACACCATTTTTTTCTAAAGAATTTTACGCAGAATAATGTCACTCTTATCGAAACGATAACCTCCCCTTCAACATACACTTTGACAGGTTGGATACCCTCATTCCATGTGCGCACAACATGCCCACTGCTATCTATATCGGTAACTTTTTCGCCTAAATAGATGAGCAGTAAACCAAACTCCGCTCTTACTGAAATTCGTACTGCTGCTTTTACTATTTTAAAATCAACATATCCAACAATTTCTGCTATTGCACCCACACGACCCAATACGGCAAAATGGTCTGGAAATAATGCTTGTAAACCATTGTCTTTTTTGAAAGCAAAAGCCCCTTCTAAAATTCCATAGACGCTTAAAGATGCTCCAATGTATAATATGCCTTTATTTAAGTAAGCACCTAAGCCTACCCGCATTGCAAAACCTGCTTGGATAATGTTTACCTCTTTTAATTTGATTGCACCAAATAAAGTTAGAGATGGTACATTTGATTTCTTCAAATAAAAGCCGAACCAACCTACAAAAGGAGGAGCTGTGTTTAACTGAATAAAGCCGGATCTTGACCAGTCGTTACTGTTTTTAGGAAAACCAACATCAGCTTTCCAGTCGCCGTTGGTATAAATTTCAATACCAATATTAGGTAATTGGAGAGATGCTCCACCTATATCCTGATTCCGAATATCATCTGGTAATTGAATTTCTGTAGAATAACACCCCAAATTATCTGATAATTTTTTGTAGAGGATATCAATGTGAAATCCTTTAAGAACTTCACCTTGAAAACCGAGATATAATCCGTAAAGTTTAGGATCATTAAAAATAAACTTCAAGTCTATTATTTTTGCCCATTCTTTCGAAATTAATGACATTACATCTTCGGAAGCAATAAACCAATTTCTTTCAGGTTGGTAACCAATTACTTCAGGGGTTAAAGAGCATTCTGGAACATCTTTCAAGTCAGCTTTAAAAAAATCTTTTGATTTTTCAATTGCAATCTGAGTAGAAGACGTTTCAAGACTTATTGGAGGACCCGATCTTTGTCCCAATCCTAACAAAAGTTTATTAGTTGTGCTATTATCACTAAGATTGATTAGCCAAGCGATTTTTTTAGGACTATCTTTTCTGAAATCTGAAATTATAACACCATCAAACGTGGTGTTTTCTTTCGGAATTTGTGTTCCGAAAACTGTAAGTTTGGCATCATTTAATCGCAAAAAATAAGCCGTACAATCTTCTTTTTTACCAGTGTTATCAGGATTAAATTTACCATAAGATAACTCTTCTACATCTAGTTTAAGCGCTCCAAATAAATCTAAGTGTAAGCCTTTATTACTTGGTCCATTCAATTTAAAACCAATAACATATCCGCCTTTTGGAGTCCATCCAATAAGTAGTTGTGCTTTTAGATTTTTTAAAGCACCTAAGTTACCTAATGTACCTAAATCAAAATCAAATACAAATGAAAATAATGTGCTTTTGAGTCCAAGCTTTATTTCGGGAAATTTGAAATTCGGAAATTTGAAAAAATCGAAGTCACCTTTTGGAAATTGAAAATCAAATTTACCATCCGGTAATTTAATTTTTTCAAATTCAAATGCTTTAAAATAACTAAACTTAATTGGAAAACTACTTAAAAACCCTTTACCCTCAAAAGAAATATTTGGTATAATTGACCAATTATTTGTATCAAAATTAATTTTCGGCAAACTAATTTTAGAGAAATCAAATTTTAAACCTATATTATTTATATATAAACGATCTACAGAGAAAAGTTCTTTAAATAGTTCTGAAAATTTAATCTCTGAATCAATATTAAATCTAAACTTATCATTTCCATTATTTTCAGAATCGTTAAGCTCAATGTTGAATCCTATTTTGGAAACTTTAATTTCTGTAATTAAATCATTTTCAGGAAGAGTAATAGTTATTAACGAATCTGTTTGAAAAGATATTTCTCCTGCTCCTGCAGAATTTTTCTGATAGGTTCCGTTTAGTCGGATTAAATTACTTTTTTCTACTGGGGCTGTAGGAATACCTGCATTTTGTAATTTAATTTTATTGATCTTAACAGAATCCTTAAATAAATTTGGTACTTGTAGAAAAGCAAAAGAGTCAAAAAGTTTAATAGATGAATTTGCAAAACTGACTTTCAATTTTGACAAGACAAATTTATAAGAATCATCGCCATCTTTAAAATGGTCTTTAATAGTTATGTAGTCTTTTGCATTCTCAAATGGATTGTAATCAATTAAACCAAAAAAGGAAGTAGATTTGATTTTAATTTTGCTATTGCCATTGTCAATTTCTGTTTTATTTATTGGAAAAGCTGCATATTGAAATTTTAATTTCGTTACTAAGTCAATTTTAGGTTGGTCACTATTACCCTCTTCGAAATTCTCTTTAAAAACCTTTTGAGATGAAGACACTCCTTTAAATATTTTGGGCAAGTTTTCAGAATCAGAAATGGGAATATTAAGAATTAGAATACCATTCCAATCTTTATCATCTAGAATTGATTTTTCAAAATAATCATCTTTAAATTTTTTATTATCATCAATTGCAGACTTAATAGCATCTAAATTGTAGTTTAGTAAGCCTTCGTTTGTCCAACGTTTTGAATCATTAACTAAAGTTGATAATTTCTCTTTGTGGAATTTAAAAATAATAATAGACTCTGAGTCTATGGGAGTAGTTGAAGAATATGAACTCATTAGATCTACCACAAACTCTAACTTTGGATCTAATTCTTTATTGATAGCAAACTTTGCATTAATTTTTACATCAGTAACCTTTTTACAATACTCTTTAAAAAGAGCGGGAGTTAAAACAAAAAATACCTGATCTTTTCTAAGTGACAGATCTAAGTCAGTATCAATGTTTTCAAGTGAAAATTGGAAGCCATTTTCGTTAGAGATAAATTCATAACCATTAGAAGTTTTCTGAAATCCTTGAGGTGTAATATAATCTACTGGGCTATTTACGTATTCTATTTCCTCTGCTGATTTGTTGGCTTTTTTAGCTTTTGCCTCTTTATGGGCTTTTAATCTTATTTTTTTGAAAACTTCTTCGAGTTCAAAAAGTTCTGGATTGTCTTTAAAAGAAAGCGTTGGGATTATAGGGAAAGGCTTATTTGTTATATTTCCAAAAGGAATAGAAGCATAATCTATTTCTTTCATATCTATTTCATTCAAACTTTCTTCCTTCGGACTTTCATTTTTAAAAATTGGGGATTTTTCGGAGTCGAGGTTGAAGGATTGGTATTTGATGGTTGGTTTTGTTGATATTGAATTTAAGCTCGGTTCTAAGTCATTTTCAGCATTATTAACTTTTACTTTTACATCCTTTTGGAAATTCAATATTAATCTTGGACTATCCAAATTTAAAGATTCTGTTCCACTGGATCCAATTTTAAAATTTGTTTCACTTGATTTAAAAGCAACTTCACCATACGGCATAAAGTGATAAAATGGACCTTCGGAAGGAAGATCGCCATCTTTATATTTTGTAAAACCAACCACAGCTTTTAAAGGACTATCTAAAATGGTTTGGTTAGCAAGTTTATCTATAATATTAGCGTTTATCGCCTTATTTTTTAATTCAAATCGTGTCAGAAATTGATTTGATTCGGAATGATTAATAACACTCTTTTGAGGATAAGGGAAGTAGAAAACTTCTATTTCACTTTCGTTGTCGTATTGTTTTTTGTCAAAATAATGAGTTGATAAAACATTGAAGGATGAAGTAATATTTTGAGTCACAGGTTGGATAACCTTTTTTTTTCGTTCATTTTTAAAAGATAAACAACCGCAATCAATTTTACTCAATAGAATTCTTGCTTCTTTAAATGTTAAATATTTAGCATCACAAATTAGTTCAATCTCTCCTTTTGATTGTAAAAAAATATTGTTATTTATATATTTGATTGTGGGTTTATTCCCATTTGTATTAAAATCTAAACTGTTATTAAATCTATAATTAGAAAACTCACCTACTAAATTTCCAGAATTACTAGTGAATTTAAATTCCGGTTTATTAATTAATCTGATGGTATTATCAGCACCAAAATTTTCAATCCATTTAATCCCTTTCTCAAACGAGTGTCCAACGTCATTACTAAGTGGAATATTTGAATTACTCAGTATAATATCTGTGTATTCCTCGTACGAAAAAATAATCACAAAATTTTTATTGAAATTGACATCAATAAGTTGAGAAATTTTAATAGACAAATCAGTGAATTCTTTTATAAATAGGAGAATATTTTTATTTCCGTCAATATAATAGAATTGTTTAAATTCTTTGTGTTGCTGAAATTCCATATGCTAATCGATTTAATAAATTATTTTATCCCCTGGAAGAAAGACAATATTTGAATCAGAAGATTTCTTAATTTTTATATATTTTCCATTAAAACTTCTATATATTGAAAATTGATTTCCGAAGTTATATTGTTGATTTAATATTGAAGTATTACTTCCTAATTTAATTGTAACTGGGAAATTATTATAATAAATGATAATTACAGGTGTAATCAAAGTTCTTGAATATTTATCATAATCCTTATCCTCATAATCATCACTATCATTTTTATAGTTGTATCCTTGGCTATTATAGGCAGCTTTAACATTAGTTTTTTCATTAGCGCCTTTAAGTAGTAAATCGAGATTATCATTTAATAATAGAATTGAATTTCCTGAGTATCTATCTTTTTGGTCTCCCTTTCTTGAATCATCGGTTCCACGATTTGAGTAATTAGAATTCTGTTTCATGTAATCTTGAAATAAGACAACAAAATGTTTGTTTTTAGAATTTTCAGATAATTGTAGATCTCCGGAATTATTTAGCAATATTGTTGTGGGGTCCATTTGCTGATTAGGATCCTTTCCAATAAAACTATTGGAAGGCATTGTGTTATTACTAAATTGAACAAATGGCAATTGATAAATTTTCCCCGATTCATCACGATAAAAATTAATATTGGTTTTAGTAACTAAAGTATAATACCAATGTTCACCTGGCGGTTTTGGGAAATTAGACCACGATAATGAGCTTATTTCTACATCTAGCGATATTTTAGGATTTAGTAACAACATAGAGTATTCTTTTGTAACCTCCCATCCATACCTTGCCAAAGAAGCCTCTTGTGGTACGGGAATGTGTTCAAAGACTTTTTCGACTATATTTTGAGAAATACTGGTAGGCCATCTATATTCAGTTTCTTTTTCTGAAATTTTAATCAGTAAGTCTTTAGCAAGCTTTTTAAAATTTTCAGATGTTTGTTTTTCATTTTCTGTAATTATTAACGAATCGCAATCAATCTGAATTAAATAACCCGATTTTTGGTTATTTATAGGAGCGCATTTGAAGAACTCGGAAGTAAGGGTATAAGAACTTAGATTAGAAAATTCAACTTTCTCATCTTTTTCTTTTGCTTTTCTCTTAAGTTGACTACATTCTTTTATAAAATAATCATCATCCCCAGACCAAGATATAGTTTTATTTAATGCTGAAATCGAGTTTACGTATTTATCCGAGAGCCCACAAAATAGTATATAGTAATAGCGATCGTAACCGTATTTCTTTTCACCATTTTCCTTGAAACCCCAATAGGTATGAGGTGGGACGATAAATTCTCCAATATCTTTTGATTTTATTATTTTATAACTCGTGTCGCAAGATTGAAAAAACATTACTGAACATAAAAAGCAAATTAAAATAGTTTTCCTCATATTATTATATTTTATATTATTCTTTCATTTGTATTGCTGTCGTAGGTTGTTATTTAGTCTATTCTTGGGAATTGAATAAGAGTAAAAAAATTTCCTAGAAATAATAAACTTAAAATTTTCCTTCGGTTTGATTATAGAGAAAAACACACCCATTTATAACCATCTGCAAAGTCACAATTTTTGGCAGTGCAAATTATATTATTGCAGATATCTTAATAAGTACCATTTTTCCACAATGAATCAGTGCCGTTCCTGATTCACTGAAAAGTACATTACTTCTTTTCAAAGAGAATATCACATTATATTTCCTAAAAATCATTTTATGAAAAGTATAAGAATCCAAAAAAAATATTCTTTTAAGGCTGCCTATAAAATCATACAAAAACTAAAATTGCTATGAAGAAAAATAATACTCCTAATCCAAATGAAATTTCGCTTATGATTAATGAAATTCTAGAGAGCTTCAATGTTTTGTGCAGGCCGACTCTTTGTACAACAAGCTTCGAAGGATTAATATTATTTTGTGCCCTTAAAACACTGACATACCAGCTCATGGCATCAGTTGCAAAATATCTATGGCACAAAGCTGCTCCGGAACAAATTACAAAACCAGCTAACGCAGTTATTAAAAAAAATTTATTTTGAAATACATTCTGGTTGCATTCTCCCTTAATAACAGTGAGAATAAGCGTACCAAATCCGCCAATTGCTAATAACGAAAGACGAAGTAATTCACTTGAGAACTTTATATAATTCTCCGAAATCATAAAGTCTGACTTATACTTTGATTCTTCAATGTCATAAATTGTTTTCATAACTGAATATTTATTTAATCTTTGACTGCGCAAACCAATTCAGATTTTCTTTTCTTAACCAGCATACTAAAGTCAATAAAAACAAATCAAATATAAAAAACATAAAAACATAACTATCAGGTATTTATACCTGATTTTAAACTTTAAATTATTAAAATCATCCATTGTTTATAAAACCAAATCCTGTAATTACGCTGCCTCATATCCTGCCAAAATTTTCTAAAAAAGTATTCGTCTTTCAAGATAGCAGAGTCGTCGCACAGCGCATAATGGAAAAGTAAGCCCAGATTTACATTGGTGAATTTGGATTCAAACTGCAAAGCTAAAGCTACCAACTAGGGCAGACTGTAAATCTACCATGGGAAATTAGTAAGTTTGAACGCTTCTCTAAACACAAAGAGAATTACAATGTTTTCGTTTTTTTTTTTATAAGCATCCTGGTTATTAGTTCGCACATAAATAATATCAAAAAAATTTTCACAATCGAAAAAACATTTTATCCTTGCACCCGCAGTCAGAAAATGATTGTGTCTTATTGGAGGAATGGCAGAGCGGTCGAATGCGGCAGTCTTGAAAACTGTTGACTGTAACAGGTCCGGGGGTTAGAATCCCTCTTCCTCCGCCAAATAAAGTCCGAAAAGTGACTTTTAAAAAATTAAAAGCCTTTAAACATCAGTTTTTAAAGGCTTTTTCATTTGGAATGGTATCGAACCCTGCTTGAAAAAATGGTTACTTTTTTGGTTACCTAATCTATTTTGTGCTGCTTTTTTAAATCTGGGTAACTGGATAAATGCTGGGTTATGATTCGTTGCTTCTCAGTATTTTATCGATCTTCCCGCTGTCATATAAAAATATATCTCCAAGCTTAGTGTAGGGCAGAATTCCGGTCTGCCTGTATTTTATAATAGTGTTATTGGACAGCCCAAACATCTTTTTTAAATCTTCATTACGGTAATATTCAGGTCTCAAGACTTTTCCTTGGCTGATTTTTGAATCAATTGTTTCCAGTCTTAAAAGTACAGGCTCTATTAATTGTTCTACTCTCATAACAAAAGAGAGCTTTCTTTCTTTCTTCATCATTGGTGAGTTTTTTACTTATTATTAATTTTTTCTCCTTTCCATTCTACCAGCTCTCCAGCCTTCTCTTGCGCTCCTGGATTACTGCAATAAATTCATTTAAAAATTTAATCTGTTTTACCTTATAGACATAGCCTTTACATTCGGAAAACTGTCTGCTGATCGACTTAATTTTTGACTGTCCTCCGTCATCGCCGGCATATGTGAAATTATTTTCGAGGAAAAGCTGAAACTTACTTCTATTATTTTTTTCATCTGCATTATCAAAAAACAAAAGACCTTCATCCATTAAGATATAAAAGAGCTGGGCAAAGTTAATTTTACTGTAACAGGATTTACATTTTTCTTTTGAAAAACCAGATTTCACTTTGTTGTCCATGTCAGTTTCGCTGACTAGATTTTCTAATAATCGTAACCTTTCATCAAATTTCAATATAACAGTAAAGAACTCTATTTGCTTACCCCTTTTCATTGCTTCTAAAATTTAGTCATCATTCTTTAAATATGAACTGTGTCGTTTATTTGTATTCCTTATCAGGACATACAAAGGATTTCTACACTAATGCCAAATAACATTGATGTAATTAAGACACCAATCTCATTAAAGTAGTAAAGCGAATTTAAAAAGTAAAAGAATATCTCAGCTTTTTATTGTTTTCAAAGGAATATAATGACTTTATTTGGCATCGTTAGAAAATATAAAAACATTGGCAATTCTATTTTTTCAGGTGCTTTTCTTCAAATTCCTCAGTGAGTAATATGATTTTTTGGGATAAAACGGCAAATTCTGCGGTCTGTTTTTCCAGTTTGTACAGATATGCCGAAGCTTTCTTTTCGGAAAATTTTTGATATAAAATCTTTACCACTTGATTGTAATTTATCCCGACCGCTCTAAACTGGCTGTAGAAAGAGGTCAGGCGCATATAATAATCTATTTTCGCCTTATCAATCTTGACTGTTTTTATCCCTTTTTGAAAAACACACGCTGTAATAAAGTGCGCCATTACATGCATTCCTGATGTTTCAAAAAGAGTGAGGAAGCGTGCATTTTCTTCATCATTAAGACTGATAGAATAGCGGTGGACTGCTGGATCTATTTTGGAAGGTCTGCCTCCTTTATTCCGATTCTTTTTTTCTTCATTTTCCATGATTAATTGTATTACTTAAAACCAATATATCTGATAATCGGCAATTAAACTCCAATTTGGAAGTATTTGGAAGTACTTGGAAGCATTTGGCTTATTTGTTCCTGGCCCAGTTTTAAAGCTTTAACATGGGATATAAAAGGCGTGCATTTAAGAGGTAGGAATTTGAATAAGAAGCTTAAAAATCGTATTTTTGCTATATAGCGGTAGTTAAAAAAAAATAACAGAGTTCCTAATATGGATCGGGTCTTTTTTTGGGATTTCGATATAGATGCTATGGACTTTGAGAAAGCCTGCAAAACTATTATTGCCCGTATCATAGAACGTGGAGGACAGGATGAAATAGATGAAATCCTGCGTTTTTATGGACATGAAAAAGTTATCAGAACTATTCTTGATGAAATCTATTTCCTTCCGAATTATGCCATTGACCGTGCTTTAAAATTCTTTCCCGAACTCCAAAAGGAAGAAATGTATTGCTATCTCAACCGCAAAGACAAAACCTATCACTGGATTTTATTCTGCTTCTGAAATTCATTTAAACACGATATTTTTTTATTTATATTTTTATCCAAAGAAAATAAAAAAAAGAAACCGAAGGTAGGACGGGCTTATCAGTCTTGCAAAAAGACTTCGGCATAATGTCTTGCTCGTTCCTCACAAGCCACCCTTCGGGATTTATTCCGATTCCTTTTGGCCTGTCTGTATCCCGTCCTGTGAGATTGCTTTCTTTTTCTTTTTTCCGTTTTTCTGTTTTCTTTGGAAAAGATAATTTTGTTGGTATTGTGCAGGTTTCACTTCTCTTTTTAAAGTTTGCCTGAAATAAAATCGCAAAGTTTCCGGAAAAACCATAAAACTATAAAAGCATATTTACATTTTTATGCTTTTAAAAGCACTTATACAAATAGGTAAATTCCTGTAGGCTTGCACACTTGCATATCTGAATGCCTGCAAGCCTGCAAGCCAACATACTAGCCTGCTTGCATTCCTGCAAACTTGCATATTTGTATACTTGAATGCCTGCATTTTATCATGCTTGCTTACTTGCACACCTGCATACTTGAATCCCTGCATCTGCCCATGCCTGCTTACTTTTACTCATCCAAACTTGTTAGTACAACACATAAGTTAATTATAGCGTAAATATCTTCCAGCAGTCTACCGGTTTCACCAAAAACTGCTGTATGATCAGGCTGTCTTGTAAGCCTCTATACTTTGCATATTTCTAAAATAAATTAACTAACCGCTGGAAAAAAAAGGGCATCAAGCCCTTTCATTAAATCTATCTCTAAAAATGGTTTCGGAGGAAACCAGCAAGTTGTGTTTTGAGCTGCTTGAAATACTTTCTGCATCTCAAAACCACTTGCCCTGCCGGGGGCTGGAAAACGCCTCCGAAGTCGGCGTTTATTAGTTATATCCATAGCTTTCATCTTCCGGATTTGTTTTTTTATAAGTTTATTATTCAATTAGTTATAAAATTTGAACATACTTTCAGATTCTCAATATCTGATATTCAATAAAGCTATTTATAGGCTTCTGATATTATAAATAAGCACTTTTTTTTTCCAGCAATTAGTCTGGAATTTGCCAGCCTTTTATTTACGTTTAGATTTGAGAAGAGTGTAAAATTGATCGCATTTGATAAATTTTCGGATTGTTTTTCGCAATAATTAGTCGGAGTAATTCATATCATTCTGCACGTATTAAAACTGATAAAAAGAGGATCATTAAAGAGAAGACCTTATAGATTGTCAATTATAGTATGAATTTAATCCCTTATTGACAAGTCGTTATTCCAAATCGATAACAGTATAAAAAATTAATTTACAGAACTTTACACTGTAAATTTTTAATTACATCGCCATGAAATTTAGCCCACAGCATAAGTATATTTTTATAGAAGCAGTTTCCTTTCTATACATCCTGCTATTTGTATATGCGGCAATTAGTAAATTACTCGATTTTGAAAATTTTCAGGTTCAATTAGGACAGTCACCGCTGGTTAGTTCCTTTGCAGGAATTGTATCATGGGTTGTGCCAATTATAGAACTGCTGATTGCTGGATTACTGCTGTTTTCTTCAACGCGGTTCTTGGCGATGTGGGCCGCATTCAGCTTAATGACCATTTTTACCGCATACATTTTCATTATTTTAAGTTACAGCCCATTTGTTCCGTGTTCCTGTGGAGGAATTTTAGAAAAAATGGGATGGCAGGAGCATTTTATTTTTAATTTTGTTTTCATGATCCTGGCCGCAGCAGGTATTCTAATACTGGCCGGTATGGTGCCAAAAGTGCATCTTATTTCAAAACCTGCTGCACTGGCCAGTGCCTTCTCTGTGACTACATTATTTAGCATTGGTCTTGTTGCTTTGCTCTTTATACTATCAGAAGACATAATTCATCACCGCAATAATTTTGTACGGAGATTTCCCAAACACCCGACTACTGGCAAAAAAACAATCCTGCTTCCACACGCAGCCTATTATATTGCCGGTTATGATAAAGGACAGATTTATTTAGGCAATCGGACTGAACCGCTGGCAGTGACTATTTTTGATACGAGTCTTGTTGAAAAAAAGACAATTCATATCAATCTTCCAAAATATAATTTTCCTTATACTGTACCGCGTCTTGTTGTAAAGACCCCCAATTTTTATTTTAGCGACGGGAGCGGGCCCTGCATTTTTATTGGAGATACTGTCTCCTGGAAAGCAGAGCTTAAGATGTATGGAAAAGCATATTTTTCTATCCTAAAACCAATTGATAATAACAAAGCAGTTATCAGGGCCATAGATTCTAAAACAAAAAACAATACGCTGGGACTCTTTACTTTTAATAACAACACAGCATTAAAACTTAACGGCGGGCTGCTGCAGAAACAGGTAGACGGTGTATTTGATACTGACGGATCATTGCTTTATAATTCCCAGCTGGATAAGATAATTTATACGTATGCCTACAGAAATGAATTTCTGATAATTGATTCTAAGATTGGAAGTCATACTTCTGGGCATACCATTGATACGACTTCGCGAGCGCAGGTTTCGGTAGCCAGCATTAAGTCAAAAAACATCAAGACTCTGGCCAGACAGCCTAAATTAGTGAATAAACTCACTGCAACTTTCGGCAATTATCTTTTTGTCAATGCAGCACTCATTGGAAAATACGAACCTGAAATTATGTGGAAACAGGCTTCTATAATAGATGTATATAATCTCAAGGAAAACACCTATGCATTTAGTTTTTATGTTTACAATATAGAGGGACGGACAATGGATGAATTTGTGGTTTTAAACGACAGGATTGTTTCCCTCAATGGAAGACATCTCAAAATTGAAAAATTAAAAACCAATTATTACAAGCCTTTTTACCCATCAAGATAAGATCAGCATTTATGCTTTTAAAATAAACTGTACAGTCCAGGGGAAGGTCGAAAACCTGAAAAAGAGTAGACCGTTAACATTAAATTTTAATATTATGAATACTAAAGTTTTAAGACCAGCGCTTTCACTATCCGCAATCGCATTTGCTGTATTTGGGGCCTTTGCATTTTCATCTGTGCCTGAAAAAGGTAAACTGATAGATGTTTATGGGCATAACCCCTTAGAGGATTGTGATGTTACAACAGTACAATGCAGCACAGTGGATAATCCTAATGTTTGTAGAGTTAGTTCAGGAGGACAACAATTGTTCGACATGAGCAGTCCGACTGAGTGTAATGTTGAGTTATACAGAAAAATCAATTAATCTAATTTTAAAAAAGCAGGAGTTTTTTATCTCCTGCTTTATTTATTTGGTTTTAAGGGATGCCGTTTGTAAGCGCCTCCTTATGTTCTTTCAGATAATAATAAAACCAGTTTTTAGTTTTTATTGTCAGGTCTTTTTGGAGTTCAGGGGTAGTAATGGTGTGAGCCTCATTCTCATAAAGAATCAGTACATTCCTTTTTCCAAGCCTTCGAAGTGCCATATGAAATTCGGCAGACTGTGTCCAGAAAATATTCTTGTCTTTTTTCCCAGCCCAGCTTAGAAGGGGTGTTGTACAATTTGCTGCATTTGGCAGTGGCGCATCCATCTCGTAGGCTTTCCAATTTTCAAAAGGCGAGAAAGTCATTCTTCCCTGCTGCGATTCGAACCGCCATGCATTAGAACGTGGTATGCTGGATGAATGCACAAAATAACCGCTTATAGTATTCATGCGTCCCGAACCGCAGACAGCTGCAGCAAAAGCATCGGTCTGAGTAATTACAAATGCCGTCTCATAACCTCCAAAAGAATGGCCTATAATTCCGGGAGAGTTTAAAAAATAAGAGAGGCGTCACAATATATACTATTCAAAAATTTTGCACAATGCTAAATATAACATTAAAAGATTTTTTCGATGATGAAACTTTTAATTAAAATACAAAGATGCTTCGGCATCTTTTTTTTTTTGTAAAAAACACAATGAATGTTAATTAAGAAAATTCCTGTATTTGAATCATGGAATGTTATTAAATAATTTTTGTCATAATAATGCCCCCAATATCATTGTATATTTTTAATAAAGTATCCTGAACTAGAAAAGGTAATAGATACAATAATAGTCAAAAAATAGAAAGATGCTTTATATGGCATCTTTTTTTATGTTCATTTAAAAACTAAAAACAGGTAATTATACTCGGCTTTGCTATCAATTAAAAAACTAATTTTCAGGAATTATTATTAATTTACATTTTAGTAATTAAAAAAAGTTATTATGGCAAAATACAAAATATCTGGAATTTGGAAGGATGCAAACAATGTTATTACTGATTATGCTTTTCATACGGAAGGAGAAACCACAATTTCGAGAGCTATTAAAAAAAGCAAAGCACAGGCGATAGCTCTTTTAGAAATATACGGTAACAGTGCCGTCACATGGTTGTGGGATTATTCTAATGCGAAATGGAAAGTTGGTGAAACAGTACAGGTTGTAAATGGAAGTAATGGAAAGTATTTAAGGTCAAATCCAGATAATAAATTAACAGACAATTTGGAGCATTTAATTGACTTTGATTGGATTGCACCATAATTTATTTTTTATGTAATAAACGTAATTAAAGATGCTGTGTTAGCATCTTTTTTTTTTGTTGTCTCGTCCTAAAAAAACGATACTGATTATTAGATAAAAATAATTAATTAAACAGTTGCAAGAACGTTCTTGCAA
>NZ_JBGQOF010000026.1:0-46193 GCF_052113665.1 Flavobacterium sp. W22_SRS_FK3
GGGCGATGAGGGGTTCGAACCCCCGACCCCCTCGGTGTAAACGAGGTGCTCTGAACCAGCTGAGCTAATCGCCCTTTGTTTAAAGGTGTGCAAATATACAGCTAGAATTTGTATTTACAAGCATATTTTGAAAAAAAAGTCAAATATTTTTCAGTACAATCATTTATCAATCTACATTTCAGCTCTTTAAAAAGAAATAAATACTGATGTTTTATTAGTAATTAGTTAAAATACCATATTTGAAAAGGGATTATTGATTATTCTTTTGTATTCACTGGCTATAGTTATACATTTGCATACCTTAATTGTATATTCAAATGGCAAGATATCAAGAAAATGATTTACCTAAAGCTAAATTAGACTCTAACTCACTTCAAAAAGCACTCAGAATCTTTAAATATGCCAAAAACCATAAATGGAAATTTTTCCTTGGATTGGTTTTCTTATTATTAACCAGCGCCACTGCCCTCGCCTTTCCTAAATTAATGGGAATGTTAGTCGATTGTGTTACCAATAAAGATCTTGATAAAGCCAATAAAATTGCGATCGCCCTTATGGGTATCCTGGTTTTGCAGGCCATATTCTCGTTTTTCAGAATTTCTCTTTTTGTAAATTTTACTGAAAATTCCTTATCGAATATTCGTTTTGCATTGTATGAGAATTTGGTTAAACTTCCCATGTCTTTTTACTCCCAAAAACGTGTTGGTGAATTGAATAGCCGAATCAGTGCGGATATTTCGCAATTACAGGATACTTTTACTACTACAATTGCTGAGTTTTTACGCCAGTTTATATTAATTATTGGAGGTTTCATTATTTTAGGAAGCATTAGTCCTAAATTAACTTTGATGATGCTGGCCATTGTTCCGATTGTAGCTGTTGCTGCGGTTATTTTTGGAAGATTTATTCGTAAATATGGCAAAAAAACACAAGACAAAGTAGCCGAAAGTCAGGTTATTGTTGAAGAAACTTTGCAGGGAATCAGTAATGTAAAAGCTTTTGCCAACGAATGGTATGAAATTCAGCGCTATAAAAATAAAATTAAAGAAATTGTAAAAATCGCCATCAAAGGCGGTCAGTATAGAGGATATTTTGCTTCCTTTATTATTTTATGCCTTTTCGGATGTGTCGTTGCCGTGGTTTGGTACGGGATTACCTTAACCATAAAAGGCGAAGTAGAAGGAGTTGGAGATTTGATTTCGTTTGTACTTTACACCACTTTTATTGGCGCTTCTTTTGGAGGAATTGCTGAAATGTATGCACAGATTCAAAAAGCGGTTGGTGCAACTGAACGTGTTTTTGAATTATTAGAAGAAACTCCAGAAGAAATCAATGCAAATACTAAGACAGCTCCTTTAGAAAAAATAAAAGGAAACGTTTCGTTTCATAATGTGGCCTTTAGTTATCCATCCCGTAAAGAAGTTGAAGTTCTGAAAGATGTAACTTTCAAAGCTGAATTTGGCCAAAAGATTGCTATTGTAGGTCCGAGTGGTGCCGGAAAATCGACTATTTCTTCGCTATTATTGCGTTTCTATGACATCACATCTGGTGAAATTCTGGTTGACGAAAAAAACATTTATGATTACGATTTAGAAAATCTTCGTGGCAACATGAGCATTGTTCCTCAGGATGTTATTTTATTTGGAGGAACTATCAGAGAAAATATCGCCTATGGAAAACCGGACGCTTCTGATGAAGAAATAATGCTGGCAGCCAAACAGGCAAATGCCTTGAATTTTGTGGAAGGTTTCCCAGAAAAATTTGAAACTTTGGTGGGTGAACGCGGTGTGAAACTATCCGGTGGACAGCGTCAGAGAATTGCAATTGCAAGAGCATTGCTTAAAAACCCTAGTATCCTGATTTTAGATGAAGCGACTTCTTCTTTAGACAGTGAAAGCGAAAAATTGGTTCAGGAAGCCTTAGAAGTTTTAATGGAAGGAAGAACCAGTATTATTATTGCTCACCGTCTTTCGACGATTAGAAATGCTGATAAAATTTTAGTTCTGGATAACGGAAAAATTACAGAAGAAGGAACCCATCAGGAATTAATAAATCTTGAAAACGGGATTTATAAAAACCTAAGTAATCTTCAATTTAGCAATTCTTAGTAAGTTTTGAAAATCAAATAATTTAAATGCAATAAGACGAAATGTTTTATTGCATTTTTTTTTGAAGTTTCCTGAAAAGAATATTGCACACAAACCAAATATCATAATCCTTTGAGTGTTATTAGTTTTTAATGATAATTTTTATTCTGTTTGATCACAATATTTCACCGGGATTCTATCAAAAACAGAAAATAATTATTAGAAACGGTTCCTGATACATTTTTTGTTCCGTTTTGAACGCAAAAACACTCAAACTGACGTTTTTAATAATACTCCTAATAGATTTAAAAACCTGTCGGGATATTAAAAATATCTTTTTACTCAAAAGTCCTAGCCCCGATAGAAGTGAAAATCCTTTTATGCCGGGGTTCGGCAAAAAAGATTGCAACGAATAGCGGGATTAGCTCCTAAAAATTATTTTAAAATTTCAATTAAACCTTTTTTGTAAAATAAAGTCTAAGTTAGTTAAGATTAAAAAAACAATAAAGATCGATTTAAGAACATTTGTACATACAGATGTTAAATAAACACTAAGCCCTTTTGTTTTACCCTCAAAAAGCTAAATTTGCAAACCACTAATTCATACCTAAATCACATTTTACCTTAATTTTTATGAAAGTAAAAAACCTAATTTATGCCCTTATCATTATAGTACTCGGTGGATTTATCACGTATAGAGTAATGTCCAACAAAAGCAAAAATGAAGAGTCTAAAAAATTTGGAGATAAAAATAAGCCAACAACTGTAAGCGGAATTGTTGTTCAAACTTCGACTTTTGATAACAATTTATCACTATCAGGATCTATAGAAGCGAATGAGCAGGTAGAAATTCACAGTGAGGTTTCAGGCATTGTCGAAGGTATATATTTTACTGAAGGCAGTTATGTAAACAAGGGCCAGGTGCTTTTTAAGGTAAATGATATTGAATTAAGAGCACAATTAAAACAGGCTCAGACAAAAGAAGGTTTAGCCGGTGAAAACGAAAGAAGGGCTAAATTATTATTACAAAAAGAGGCTATCAGTCAGGAAGAGTTTGATGTTGCAAACGCAGATTTCGCCTCAATGAAAGCACAAACCCAATTAATTAAAGCTCAAATTGCCAAAACTTCTGTAAAAGCCCCTTTTTCTGGAAAAATTGGTTTGCGTTCTATTTCTCCGGGTACGTATATCACCCCAACAATTTTGGTGGCAAAATTGGTAAACACCGGCAAGCTAAAAATCACATTTTCGATTCCTGAAAAATATGCTTCTCAGGTAAAATCAGGTTCGGTTATTGATTTTTCAGTTTCAGGATCAAACAAAATTTATAAAGCAAAAATATATGCTATTGAACCGGAAATCGAAGTCGCAACGCGTACTTTACAAATTCGTGCCATAGCAGATAATATTGACGGAAAACTTTTTCCGGGAACTTTTGCAGATGTAAAACTACCATTAGATATCATAAAAGATGCGATCGTTGTTCCTTCTGAAGCGATTATACCTGTACAGGATGGAAAAAAAGTTTATATCGCGAATATGGGTAAAGCCAAGGAAGTTATGGTTGATGCAGCTACAAGAACCGATGCTTCAATTTTGATTTTATCAGGTTTAAAAGCAGGTGACACCTTAATTACGAGTGGCGTAATGTCATTGAAAAACGAGGCTCCGATAAAAGTTAAAGTAAAATAAGTCTTAAAGTCTAAAGTCATAAAATCTACAATTTAGCAATCTAATCTTAAAGACTAAAATCAAAAAAATGAGTTTATCAACTACAAGCATAAGAAGACCTGTTTTAACCATTGTACTGAATCTTTTGATCATTTTATTCGGTTTCATTGGTTATACTTTTTTGGGTGTTCGTGAATTTCCTTCTATTGATCCTGCTCAGGTTTCCATCAGAACCAATTATACGGGAGCTAATTCTGATATTATTGAGTCACAAATTACAGAGCCTCTTGAAAAAGCTGTAAATGCTATTGATGGAATTAGAAATATAACGTCCTCAAGTAATCAGGGAAGCAGTAATATTACTATAGAATTTAACTTAGATAAGGACCTCGAAGAAGCTGCGAATGATGTTCGTGATAAAGTTTCACAGGCAATTAGAAGTTTACCGCAGGATATAGATGCTGCGCCAGTTGTTTCTAAAGCTGATGCCGACAGTGAGTCTATTATTTCTATGACAGTTCAAAGTGACACCAGAAGTTCTTTAGAATTAAGTGATTATGCTGAAAATGTAATTTCGCAGCGTTTAGAAACAATTCCCGGTGTTAGTGCTGTACAAATCTGGGGACAAAAACGTTATGCCATGCGTTTGTGGATTGATCCTGTAAAATTAGCCGCCTATGGCTGTACTGTTTCTGAAGTCCGTACTGCATTAAATGCTCAAAATGTTGAATTACCATCCGGAAAATTAACTGGTAAGAATACAGAACTTACAGTAAAAACTATTGGAAACTTATCCAAGCCGGAAGAGTTTAACAATATCATTATCCGTACAGACGGAGATAAGATTGTCCGTTTTAGTGATGTTGGAACTGCCGAATTAGGGCCTGAAAATATCGAAACTGGATTAACTTCTTCGGGACTTCCTATGATTGGTTTAGCTATTGTTCCAATGCCCGGAGCCAATTACTTAGATATTTCATCTGAATTTTATAAAAAATACGAGGCCTTAAAAAAAGATTTACCTAAAGACATAAAACTAAATATTGCTCTTGATAATACGCTATTCGTAAAAAAATCAGTACTTGAAGTTGCAGAAACTCTTGGGATTTCTATAATACTAGTTATCATCATTATCTATTTATTTTTTAGAGACTGGGCAATTGCTTTCCGTCCTTTGATTGATATTCCGGTATCCTTAATTGCTACTTTTTTCATTATGTGGCTTTTTGGTTTTTCTATCAACGTATTGACTTTACTGGCTATTGTTTTAGCAACCGGTCTGGTGGTCGATGACGGAATTGTAGTTACCGAAAATATCTATAAAAAAGTCGAAGAAGGAATGTCGCCAATTGAAGCTGCAATAAAAGGTTCTAATGAAATTTTCTATGCTGTTATTTCGATTTCTGTAACTTTAGCCGCTGTATTCCTGCCAGTGATTTTCTTAGAAGGTTTTGTTGGTAGGCTCTTTAGGGAATTTGGAGTTGTTATTGGTGCCGCAGTATTAATTTCTGCCTTTGTATCTCTGACTTTAACGCCAATGCTAAATGCTTATTTAATGAAAGGCGGAGAGCAGAAAAAGTCTAAATTTTACATTAAAACTGAACCTTTTTTTGAAAAATTAAATAGCGGTTATGCCGAATCGTTACAACGTTTTATTGACAAGAAATGGCTTAGTTTTCCCATTTTAATAGCCTGTTTTGGATTGATTTACCTATTTTTCACTATACTCCCAAAAGAAACTGCTCCTTACGATGACCGCAGTTCTGTAGTTATGCGAATGAATACACCTGAAGGTTCTTCTTATGAATACACCAGTCGTTTTATGCAGGAAATATCAAAATTGGTTGATGATTCTATTCCGGAAAAAAAAGTAAGCTTGGTCGTTACGGCACCAGGTTCCGGAGGTTCTGCAGCAAATTCCGGATTCATTCGTCTTTCTTTAAACGCTCCGGATGAAAGAGAGCGCTCTCAAAAAGATATTGCTGATAAACTAACCAAATGGACAAAAAAATATCCTGATGCAAAAACATCTGTAATTCAACAGCCAACAATTTCGGTAAACAGACGTGGAGGCTTACCTATTCAATATATTATCCAGGCTACTACTTTTGAAAAATTAAGAGAAAAAATTCCTCTTTTCATGGAAGAAGTGGGAAAAAGTGATGTATTTTCGATAACCGACGTGAATTTAAAATTTAATAAACCCGAAATCAACGTAAGCATTGATCGTGCAAAAGCGGAGAGTTTAGGAATTTCTATTATCGATATTGCACAGACTTTACAGCTTTCTTTAAGCGGACAGCGTTTTGGCTATTTCATTAAAAACGGAAAACAATATGAGGTTGTAGGGCAGTTTAATCAAGAAGACCGTTCTAAACCTTTAGATTTGACTTCTATTTTCGTAAAAAGCAAAACGGGGCAATTAATTCAAATGGATAATGTTGTAAAGATCGAAGAACAAAGTAATCCCCCACAATTGTATCACAATAACAGATATATGTCTGCAACTGTTTCTGCAGGTTTAGCGCCAGGTAAAAGCATCAGCGATGGTATTGAAGAAATGGACAAAATTAAAGCGAAAGTTTTAGATGAAACTTTTACAACTGATTTAAGTGGCGAATCGAGAGATTTTGTTGAAAGCAGTTCTAATACTTCATTTGCTTTTGGACTGGCTTTATTATTAATTTTCCTGATTTTAGCCGCTCAGTTTGAAAGTTTTATAGACCCGTTTATTATTATATTAACTGTGCCAATGGCTGTTGCCGGAGCTTTGTTCTCCTTATGGTTATTCAATCAGACCTGGAATATCTTTAGCCAGATCGGAACCGTAATGCTTATCGGACTGGTAACTAAAAATGGTATCTTGATTGTTGAATTTGCGAATCAGTTACGCGAACAGGGGAAACCAAAATTAGAGGCCATTTTAGAAGCTTCAGAAGCACGTTTGCGCCCTATTTTAATGACAAGTTTAGCAATCGCATTAGGAGCTTTGCCAATTGCCATGTCGCTAGGAGCTGCTTCTACAAGTAGAATCGGAATGGGAGTTGTAATTGTTGGTGGAACCATTTTTTCTTTAGCCTTGACTCTTTTTGTAATTCCGGCTATTTATTTAATGTGGTCAAAAGCCAGAAAACATTATCCAGAATTTGACCATATTGAAGAATATGAAAGAGATAGCAAAATATAGATTCTTAATTTTTGAAATAAATATCAAGAGCTGTGAATTAGTTTAAAAAATCCAATTCACAGTCAAAATTTATAATATGAAAACTAAAACAATATTAAAAAGTCTGATTTTATTTTTGTTTTGCATAGCAAAAAGCAATGCACAGGAAATCCTGACTATTGAAGAGGCTATGAGAATAGCTTTAGAAAATAATTTTGAAATAAAAATTGCCAAAAACAATTCAAAAATAAACGAAGCCAATGTAACTATTGGAAATGCCGGTATGTTACCTGTTGCTACAGCTTCTGTTACTGATAATAACAGTATTCAAAACTCATCCCAAACACGTCAGGATGGTACTTCAACCTCACTGGACAACGCTAAAAACAATAGTCTAAATTACGGTGTAAGCCTTGGCTGGACAGTTTTTGACGGAATGAAAATGTTCGCCCGATTAGATCAGTTAAAGGAACTTCAAAAGCTAGGCGATTCTCAACTAAAACAAACAATTTTAATAAAAATTGGTCAGGTAAACTCTACCTATTATGATTTGGTACAGCAGCAACAGCAATTATCAGCACTAGATACTACAATTGTTATTTCAAAACAAAGATTAGAGCTTGCAAAAAATCGTTTTACGATTGGTAAAGCCTCAAAATTAGAAGTTTTGAATGCGCAGGTAGATCTAAATTCTGATCAGGTTGCTTTATTAAGACAAAAAGAATCTTATGCCAACTCTAAAATTTTATTAAACCAACATTTAGCACGGGATCCTAAAATCGATTATAAAGTCACAAATGAGGTAACCGTTGACGATAAATTAATCTTTGCTAATTTATTAGATTTGGCACAAAAACAAAATCCTGCTTTAGAAGCCCAGATAATCAACAAAAGAATTGCCGAATTGCAGTTGAAACAAGTAAAGGCAGATCGGTATCCTATTGTAAATTTAACCTCTGGGTACAATTTTGCAGAAAGTCAGTCGAGTTTAGGTTTTACAAGTGAGGCTTCATCAAGAGGTTTAAATTATGGTTTTAATGCTACACTTAATATCTTCGATGGATTTAATCAGCATCGAAATGAAAAAGTAGCAAAATTGCAAATCGAAAATTCTCAAATTGCAATTGAACAGCAAAACATGATTCTGAATACACAATTAAGCACAGCTTTTCAAACGTATTTAACCAATATTGAATTGATTGACCTGGAAGATGATAATGAAGAAATAGCAAGACAAAACCTTTCAATTACTTTGGATAAATTTAGAATAGGGACTATTACAACATTAGAATTCAGAACAGCACAGCTTAATTATGTAAACGCAAAAGTACGTTACAGCAATGCTCAGTATCAGGCTAAGTTATCTGAAATTGCTTTAAAAGAATTAGCCGGAAATATTAGTTTTTAGTTTAATTTTGTTTGAAAATACATTAGATGATTTCATACAATACAAAAGACTGGTTTACATTTATCTTTCATTTTCACAAATCTGATACTGTAAGGAAATTGCTCCCTATCATGGTTGCTATCGGAGTTTATTCTGGAATCGTAGGCTATTTTGAAGTAATATATTTAGGAATTGACGCTAACCATTATATAAAAAATATTCCGCTTATGCACGGAATATTAGGTTTTGTAATTTCTCTATTACTTGTTTTTCGAACCAATACAGCCTACGATCGTTGGTGGGAAGCCAGAAAACACTGGGGTGCTTTAGTAAACAACAGTCGTAATTTTGCCATAAAACTTTCTGCTATTTTGAAGGATGAAAATGACCGGAAATTTTTCAGGAAATTCATACCTTCCTACGCTTCTGTTTTGTACAAACATTTAAACAATTCCGAAACTGCAAAACAGCTTTTTGAAGATGTAGATTTGGAATTAGATCATCATAAACACAAACCCAATCAGGTAAAAAGAATGATGTCACATAAAATTAATGATTTGTATGAAGCAAGAAAAATAACCGGAGATCAACTCATTATTTTAAATGCAGAATTAGTAGCCTTTACTGATATTTGTGGTGCCTGTGAACGAATTAAAAACACGCCTATTCCCTACTCTTACAGTGCGTTTATAAAGAAATTTATATTTTTCTACACCATGACTTTACCTTTTGGATATTCTTTAAGTTTAGGTTATTACGTAGTTCCGGTGGTTGTTTTTATCTTTTATGTTTTGGCAAGTTTAGAATTAATCGCTGAAGAAATCGAAGATCCTTTTGGAGATGATGAAAACGATTTACCTATCAAAAAAATATCCGAAAATATTAAAAAACATGTCGAAGAATTAATTTAAAAATCCAAGACATATTTTACTCTAAATTCGTTGTGATTCAGTTGTAAAACTTTGTGATTTTTATTTTTTATAATTCCGATAAAAGGAAATTTTAGAAAACAAAAAAATAGTTTCCAACTACCGTAATCAATGCTTATATTTACATTTTTATTTAAAGAACAATAGCGTTAACATGAAAATATCTTATAACTGGTTAAAACAGTTCATTAAAACAGACTGGACATCAGAACAAACGTCTGAATTACTTACAGATTTAGGTTTGGAAGTTGAAGTTGTGGAAAAATACCAATCAGTAAAAGGCGGTTTAGAAGGAGTTGTGGTAGGACATGTGCTGACTTGCGAAAAACATCCTGATGCAGACAGATTAAAAGTTACAACCTTAAACATTGGTTTAGAATCTCCAATACAGGTTGTTTGCGGTGCTGCAAACGTTGCGGCCGGACAAAAAGTACCAGTTGCTACCATAGGAACAATTTTATATGATAAAGAAGGAGCTGAATTTACTATTAAAAAAGGTAAAATTCGTGGTCAGGAAAGTCACGGAATGATTTGCGCAGAAGATGAATTAGGTCTTGGAACAGCTCATGACGGAATTATGATTTTAGATGAAGCTTTAGTTCCGGGAACTCCTGCTTCAGAAGTCTTTAAAATAACTAATGATGAAGTTTTCGAAATTGGATTAACTCCAAATCGCGCTGACGCCATGAGCCACTATGGTACAGCACGTGATTTAAGAGCCGGAATGCTGCAGCACGGCGTTAATATAGAGTTGATTACACCATCGGTAAGCAATTTTAGAGTCGACATGCGTACGATGAAAATTGACGTAAATATCGAAGAGCCACTTTTAGCTCCAAGATATTGTGGTGTAACAATTTCTGGCATTACGGTAGAAGAATCTCCACTATGGTTAAAAGATCGCTTAAAAGCTATTGGATTAACTCCTAAAAATAATATTGTAGATGTCACCAATTATGTTTTACACGAATTAGGACAACCTTTACATGCATTTGATGCGACAAAAATTAACGGAAAAATAATTGTAAAAACACTTCCTGAAGGAACTAAGTTTGTAACTCTTGATGATGTCGAAAGAACATTGCATGCAGAAGATTTAATGATTTGTGACGAAAAAGGCCCTCTTTGTATTGCCGGGGTTTTTGGCGGAAAAAAATCAGGAGTTACGGAAGGGACTACTTCTATATTTTTAGAAAGTGCCTATTTTGATGCCGTTAGCATACGTAAAACAGCAAAAAGACATCAATTAAATACAGATGCTTCTTTTAGATTTGAAAGAGGAATTGATCCAACTATTACGGAATATGCCCTGAAGCGTGCTGCTCTTTTGATTCAGGAAGTGGCAGGAGGAAAAATCACATCTGATGTCGTAGAAGTGTATCCGAAAAAAGTAGAAGATTTTTCTGTTTTACTAAATTTCAGTCATGTTTATAAAATTATCGGGCAGGAAATTCCAAAAGATACGATCAAAAAAATATTAGTTTCTTTAGACATTAAGGTTAATAGTGTTTCTGAATCCGGATTAGGATTAACTATTCCGGCATACCGAGTTGACGTGCAGCGTGAAATAGATGTTATCGAAGAAATTTTAAGAGTTTATGGATACAATAACATTGATTTCTCTAAAAAATTTAATGCAACAGTTTCTAATTCACCAAGAACCGAAGATTATAAAGTACAAAATGTAATAGCCTCTCAATTAAACTCACAAGGTTTTCACGAGATGATGGCGAATTCTTTAACGACAGCAGCTTATGCAAAATTATCTACTGTTTTAAAAGAAGAACATAATGTTACGATGCTAAATCCGTTGAGCAGTGATTTATCAACTATGCGCCAATCTTTACTGTTTTCAGCCTTAGAAGCGATATCCTACAATATTAACCGAAGAAATTCAGATTTAAAATTATTTGAATTTGGAAAAACATACCATAAATATCTAAATGGTTACGAAGAACACAAACACTTAAGTTTATCAATTTCAGGAAACAGAAATAAGGAAAGCTGGACAAATCCACAAAAAACTACTGATTTCTTTTTATTGAAAGGATATGTAACCGGAATTTTAAATCGATTAGGAATTGACAAAATTGCAAACGCTCCAGTACAATCTGATATTTTTTCAGAAGGAACTTCAATCTGCTACAACAATGATACACTAGTTGAAATGGGGGTTGTAAAAAAATCAATTTTAAAACATTTTGGTATAAAGCAAGAAGTTTATTATGCTGATTTTAACTGGGATTTGGTACTAAAAATAATCACAGGAAAAATTAAATATTCTGAAATCCCTAAATACCCTGAAGTTCGCAGAGATTTAGCTTTGTTAATTGATCAGAATACAACTTACGAGAGCATTTATAATTTGGCCAAACAAACAGAAAAATCTCTTTTGAAAGATGTCAATTTATTTGATGTTTATGAAGGAGATAAACTTCCTGAAGGCAAAAAATCCTATGCCCTGAGCTTTACAATTCAGGATAATACAAAAACACTTACGGATACGCAGATTGATAAAATCATGTCCAAACTCCAACAGACTTTTGTAACTGAGCTTGGAGCGAGTTTAAGATAAGAGCATAAAAAAACACCAGCATTTGCTGGTGTTTTTTTATGCTTAAAAATATATTTATTTAGCTCTTACTTTTTTTAACAGCTTTTTAAACAAATTCACAAGTCCTAAAACTAAAAGTCCTAATACCAAACCTACTACGAATTCTTTTATAATTGAAGGAATGTTTATCTTAGGGACAAAGTGATGGAAAAATGGAATATAATGTACAAAAATACCTCCTGCAACTAATAATAATGCAACTGTACCAATTACAGTTAGACTTTTTATAACTAACGGAAGAGCTTTTACCAAAATATTACCAATAAATTTTGATATGCTTTTTTCTCTTTTACTAACTTTTATAAGTTTATATCCTGCTTCATCCATTCGAACAATAAGAGCAACAATACCATAAACCCCAATCGTTGCAAGTACAGCAATTATTGATGTTACGATTATTTGTTGTATGATTGGATTACCGATAACAGTTCCTAAAGCCATAATTACTATTTCTACCGATAATATAAAATCGGTTAGGATTGCTGACTTTATTTTTCCTTTTTCAACTTCTAAAATTTCTTCTTCTGTAAGCGTTAGTGCTGATATTCCTTCAGATTCTTCATGCTTATGTGGAAAAATAAACTCGTAAATTTTTTCAGCTCCTTCATAAGCCAGAAAAAGACCTCCCAAAACTAAAATTATAATAATTGCAAATGGTAAAAATGCACTCAGCAAAAAAGCAATTGGCAGGATGATGATTTTATTAAGAAGGGAACCTTTACTAATTGCCCAAAGTACCGGAAGTTCTCTGGAAGAAGCAAATCCTGAAGCTTTTTCTGCATTTACTGCCAAATCATCACCGAGAATACCGGCAGTTTTCTTTGCTGCGACCTTACTCATTACTGCAACATCATCCATAATTGCTGCGATATCATCTAATAGTACAAAAAAACCTGATGCCATTATAATGTATATTTAGTATTAAATTCGAATAATTTTTAATTATGCGAATCTAATACTTTTGATTTAATTTTTTTCTAAAAATTTAGCTGCATTGCCCTAAAAGCAGCCAAATAATTACAAAAACGAGAATTGTACCAAAACATCCTCCACCTAATTTTTTAGCTCCGTAACCTGCGATTAATCCTCTAAAGATATTATTCATAATTTTTGTTTTTAAATTTATTATAAAGATGTAAATATTAAATAATAATTCATTTATAAGAATTTTATAAAAAGTTTCATTATTTACAGTCATTATAAAAAAAACCAACATTGCTGTTGGTGTTTTTCAAACATAAAAGATGCCCTGCGGTGGGGCTATATCAAAAAATATTATGCTACTGGTTGTGTTTGGTTTCTAAAAACCAATTTACCGTCAAAAGCATCAATTAAAATAATACTATCGGTTGTAATATTTCCAGCCAGAATTTCTTTTGACAATTGATTTAAAACTTCTCTCTGAATTACTCGTTTTACCGGTCTGGCACCAAACTCCGGGTCATAACCTTTATCTGAAAGATATTTAATTCCTTCCGGAGTTGCATCCATAGTAATACCTTGCAGAGCCAGCATTTTACTGACACTCTTAAGCTGTAAACTCACAATTCTCGAAATATTATCAACCGTTAACGGTGTAAACATTACGATCTCGTCGATACGATTTATAAATTCTGGACGAACGGTTTGTTTCAATAATCCTAAAACTTCCACTTTTGCTGCTTCTGTAGCAGCCTCAATTCCACCTTTCAGATTGTGAAATTTTTCCTGAATAATCTGACTTCCCATGTTAGAAGTCATGATGATTATCGTATTTTTAAAATCAGCCAAACGTCCTTTGTTGTCAGTCAAACGTCCTTCATCTAAAACCTGTAATAAAATATTGAAGGTATCCGGATGCGCTTTTTCAATTTCATCTAACAATATTACAGAATATGGTTTTCTACGAACAGCTTCCGTCAATTGTCCGCCTTCATCATATCCAACATATCCAGGAGGTGCTCCAACCAAACGGCTCACACTGTGGCGTTCCTGATACTCACTCATGTCTATACGCGTCATAGCATTTTCATCATCAAAAAGATATTCGGCCAGAGCTTTTGCTAACTCTGTTTTACCCACTCCGGTTGTCCCTAAAAACAAGAACGTACCAACAGGTTTCTTCATATCCTGTAAACCAGCACGACTTCTACGAACAGCATCACTCACAGCTTCGATGGCTTCCTCCTGACCTACTACTCTTCTGTGCAGTTCTTCTTCAAGATGAAGCAGTTTTTCTCTTTCGGTCTGAAGCATTTTCATTACCGGAATTCCGGTCCATTTTGCAACCACTTCGGCAATATCCTCACGTGTAACTTCTTCTTTTATTAAAGAATTTCCTGATTGATAATCTTGTAATTGTTTTAATAAAACATCCAAACGTTCTTGTGCTTCTTTGATTTTTCCGTAACGAATTTCAGCTACTTTTCCGTAATCACCATCACGTTCAGCACGTTCAGCTTCGTATTTAAAATCCTCAATTTCTTGTTTTACAGCCTGAATTCCGTCTACAACATCTTTTTCCGATTTCCATTTGGTGTAAATAACATTACGGTCTTCCTTCAGATTAGCCAAATCCATACGTAAAATTTTCAGCTTACTCTCTTCTTTCTCACGTTTGATGGCTTCAATTTCGATTTCTAACTGCATGATTTTACGATCCAAAACATCTAACTCTTCTGGTTTTGAATTGATTTCCATACGTAATTTAGAAGCGGCTTCATCCATCAAATCGATCGCTTTATCCGGCAAAAAACGGTTTGTAATATATCTTTGCGAAAGTTCTACGGCAGCGATAATCGCTTCATCTTTAATTTGAACCTTATGATGCGTTTCATATTTCTCTTTGATTCCACGTAAAATTGAAATAGCACTTTCAGTATCAGGTTCATCCACTAAAACCTTCTGAAAACGGCGTTCTAATGCTTTATCCTTTTCGAAATATTTTTGATATTCATCTAAGGTCGTTGCGCCAATAGCTCTTAATTCACCACGAGCCAAAGCGGGTTTTAAAATATTCGCTGCATCCATCGCACCTTCACCTCCACCAGCGCCAACCAGCGTGTGAATTTCATCAATAAATAGCACGATATCACCCTCTGCAGCGGTAACTTCTTTTACAACAGATTTTAAACGTTCTTCAAATTCACCTTTGTATTTTGCGCCGGCAATCAAAGCTCCCATATCAAGAGAGAAAACAATCTTATCTTTTAAATTTTCAGGCACGTCGCCATCAACAATTCTGTGCGCCAAACCTTCTGCAATAGCGGTCTTACCAACTCCCGGCTCTCCTACTAACATTGGATTGTTTTTAGTTCTTCGGGTAAGAATTTGCAATACACGACGAATTTCTTCATCCCGTCCAATAACAGGATCAAGTTTTCCTGTTCGTGCTAATTCGTTTAAATTTTTAGCATATTTATTTAGTGAATTATAATTTTCTTCAGCAGAAGCCGAAGTAACTCTTTCTCCTTTTCTAAGTTCTTCGATTGTGGCTTTTAAAGCTTTTCCCGTAACGCCCTGATCTTTTAAAATTTGTGCGGCTTTACTTTTTGAATCAAAAATGGCTAAAATTAAATGCTCGATAGAAACATATTCGTCGTTCATTTTTTGCGCAAAAATCTCAGCTTCATTCAAGGCTTTGTTGGCATCTCTTGAAAGCACAATATCTCCTCCTGAAACTTTTGGAAAACTCTGAATAGTTGAATCTAATATTTGTAAAAACAAAGGCACATTAACATTAAGCTTTTTCAAAATAAAGGGCGCGACATTTTCATCCACTTCAAAAATAGCTTTAAAAATGTGTTCATTTTCGATCTGTTGCTGACCGTATCGTTGTGCCAATTGCTGGGATAGCTGTATAGCTTCCTGGGATTTAGTTGTAAATTTATTTATGTTCATGTTTTTATTAAGATTTGGATTGATTTTTATTTTTTAAATATCGATAACATTAAAATTAGAATTTATTGCATTAAATTTTAACTTTAAATAATTTAACTTTGCTTATATATTTCAAAATGCATTCCATACTAAAATTACAGACAAAATGACATTGAAAATAGTTTTTTATCTATTTCTACCAGTCAAAAAGTCATAAAACAAGTCAATTATGAGTTTTTTTAATTCAATCTTCGGAAATTCAGAGAATACAGATTCTCCAAAAAGTAATGTAAACTGGACAGAATTGACTAACATATTACAACTGCAGGAAGTTGAAGCCATATCGAATGAAAAGCCGGTTGTGATTTTCAAACACAGTACCAGATGCAGTATTAGCCGAATGGCTTTGAAACAATTTGAGCGTGAATTTGACTTGAATCATGCTGTTGATGCGTACTTTCTCGATTTGATTGCACATCGTGATGTTTCAAATGAAATTGCCCGAAAATTTAATGTATATCATGAATCCCCACAATTGATTTTAATCAAAAATGGAAAAGCAGTTTATGATGTTTCACATAGTGATATTGATGCTGTAAGCCTGAAAGCTAAGATTTAGTCTTTTCTAAAAATCAAACTTCTTTCAAATTCAATATATTTATGAAGACGATTTCTGAAGAATCATTTCAATTTGTTTTTTTGCTTTAAAAAATACTCTTTTGTCATTATAAATAAATCTTAATATCGATTAAGGTTGATACCTTTTTCATAAATTTGACAAAAATTAAATCAATTGAAGAAATCACTCTTTTTCATATCATATTTTTTGCTTTTAGCAAGTATACAAAGCGCTATTGCACAAGCTCCTAAAAAAATAATAGTTGAAAACTCAGACTTTTCAGATGTCAACGAAGTAGAAATTCCCGGTGCCCTTTTGCTTACCGGAAATGTAAAAATAAATCATGACGGCATAATACTTACTTGCAATAAAGCATATTTTTTTCAAAAAGAAAATTATATCAAAGCATTCGGAAACGTACAGCTTGTACAAGGTGATACTTTATTCTTAAACAGTAAATATGCAGAATATAGTGGTAATGTAAAAAAAGCATTCGCTACCGGAAATGCAGTAATGACCTCTCCCGATGCAACCTTACAAACGGACACCATAAATTTTGACAGGAATGTACAAGAAGTTTTTTACAACACTAAGGGCACAATTGTAAACAAAGACAATACATTAGTAAGTAAATCAGGGAGATATTATGTGGCAGAGAAAAAATTTCAGTTTTTAACTGAAGTTACGATTACCAATCCCAAATACGTTATAAAATCGAATCACTTAGATTATTACAGCAATTCCGGTCATTCCTATTTATTTGGTCCATCCACAATTACCAGTAAAGCGAATTACATTTACACAGAAAAAGGTTTTTATGATACCAAGAAGAATCTGGCTCATTTTCTCCGAAAATCCTACATAAAATATGACGACAGACTTATTGAAGGAGACAGTTTGTATTATAATCGAAATACCGAATTCGCCTCCGCCACTAGAAACGTAAAAATCACAGATTCTGTCAATCGAGGAATAGTGAAAGGTCATTATGCTGAAATTTACAAGTTAAAAGATTCAATGTTTGTAACCAAAAGAGCCGTTGCCATAAATCTGGTAGAAAAAGACTCCGTTTACATTCATGGTAAAAAATTAATGGTTACCGGAAAAGAAGGTGAAAGAATTATCAGGGCCTTTAATAATGTTCGTTTTTACAAAATCGATATGAGTGGAAAATGTGATTCACTTCATTCAAATAGTAAAACAGCGCTTACAAAATTAATAGGCAATCCAATTTTATGGAATGGAGAAAGTCAGATTACCGGAGATATCATGCATTTAATTGGTGATAATAATACCCGAAAATTAGACTCGCTCAAAGTGCTCAACAACACTTTTATAATTTCTCAGGATACACTAGGAACCGGATATAACCAGGTTAAAGGCCTCAATTTGTTTGGAAAACTCAAAGATGGAAAACTCCATGATGTTGATGTAATAAAAAATACAGAAGTTATATATTATGCCCGAAATGATGCAAAAGAACTTGTCGGAATTAATAAAAGTGTAAGCAGTAAAATCAATCTTATTCTGGAAAACAACACTATTGAAACTATTACTTTTTTTAAGAATGTTGATGGTGATCTTTATCCTGAAGGCGATTTATCAGAAAATGATCTTAAATTAAAAGGTTTTGTCTGGCGGGGAGATGAACGAATAAAATCAAAAGATGATATTTTTTCTGCAGAAGAAAACGAACTTAATGACAAATTAATCAAAGAAGGAAAAGCAGAAGACGCCAAACCAAATGTTCCGATGAAAGTCAGAAAGGAAACACTAAATTATGACAAGAAGAAACCTGCTGCAAAAACCAGTGCGACTAACACAAAAGCAAAAAAATAATGCTTTGTATAAATCTTAGCGACTTTTTAGCTTAAAAAATGCAATCACTGTTTTTCAATTTAACGTCAAAAAGACTTAGAATCTTAGTAGCTCAGAAACTCAAAAAAAATGAATTCAGATTTTATAAAATATCAGGCACAAACTTCTCCTTATCCACTCGGCATGGAAGTTTCACATGCTATAGGCTCATATATTTACGACACAAATAATAAAAAATATTTAGATTTTGTAGCAGGTGTATCTGCTTGCACACTTGGGCATCAACATCCAGGAGTGAATCAGGCTATTAAAGATCAATTAGATAAATATTCACATGTAATGGTTTATGGTGAATATTCACAAAGTCCTGCTGTTGAATATTGCAAATTATTGGCTTCACTCCTGCCTGAATCTTTAAATAAAACCTATTTGGTTAATTCAGGCACAGAAGCAATCGAAGGTGCACTTAAATTAGCAAAACGAACAACAGGTAGAAGCCAGCTTATTTCCTGCCATAATGCTTATCACGGAAATACTATGGGTTCCATGAGCGTCATGGGATTTGAAGAACGCAAGCAAGCCTTTCGTCCATTACTCCCTGATGTTGATTTTATCACTTTTAATAACGAAGAAGATTTACAAAAAATAACCACAAAAACAGCCGCGATTTTATTAGAAACGATTCAGGGAGGTGCTGGATTTATACAACCTTACGATAACTTTTTACAAAAAGTCCGTAAACGATGTGATGAAGTTGGCGCCATGATGATTCTTGATGAAATTCAACCAGGTTTTGGCCGTACAGGAAAACTTTTCGGATTTCAAAATTACGATGTTGTTCCAGATATTGTCGTAATGGGAAAAGGAATGGGTGGCGGAATGCCTGTTGGAGCTTTTACCGCATCTGCTAAAAAAATGGATCTTTTAACCGAAAATCCAAAATTAGGGCATATTACTACGTTTGGCGGCCACCCTGTCATTGCGTCAGCCTGTTTAGCGACTTTGAAAGAATTAACTGAAAGTAATTTGATGCGGGAAACTTTAGACAAAGAAAAACTCTTCAGATCAACTTTGGTACACCCTTTGATAAAAGAAATTAGAGGAAAAGGATTAATGCTTGCCGCAATGACAGAAACTTCCGAGATAACAAATCAGGTAATTTTAAACTGTCAAGATAAAGGACTAATTTTATTCTGGCTGCTGTTTGAAGGATGCGCCATACGAATAACACCGCCATTAACCATTTCTGAAGAAGAAATAAAAGAAGGCTGTGCCATAATTCTGAATGTTATGGATGAAATCCTGAAGAAAAAAAATAAATAAGAATTTGGAGCTAATTCAGTACACAAGGCAAAT
Source organism: Flavobacterium sp. W22_SRS_FK3 (assembly GCF_052113665.1). Classification (NCBI taxonomy): domain Bacteria; kingdom Pseudomonadati; phylum Bacteroidota; class Flavobacteriia; order Flavobacteriales; family Flavobacteriaceae; genus Flavobacterium; species Flavobacterium sp. W22_SRS_FK3. Next base: position 19,506 of record NZ_JBGQOF010000026.1, read on the forward strand.
CCGAACTGGCGATAAATTAACTTTATCTTTTACTTTTAAAAGAAAAAAGCTTAAGAATATCGTTCCTATCTGGGTCAGGAACCTGAATTAAAAAATAAAAATTACAATAATAACCAAATAATCTTTTATATAACAGAAGATTATAATAAAAACAGAATAAAAATTCTGTCCATATTGTTAATTAAATTGTTCAAAACAATTAATTTTTAATCCTTACAACAATAATATGGTTGCCTAAATTTATAACAGGCTAATTTCAAAAAAACAAAGTATGCAATTAAGCAACGAAGAAGAAGATTATAACCTATCCCTATCCAAATTTGAGTCGATGTTAAAAACAAACAAAGTACTCTTTTTTGATTCTGAAGAATTTGAAGAAATTATTCTTCATTATTTAGACATAGGCAAGGCTAATTTAGCAAAAAAGGCCTTAAAACTTGCATTAGACCAACACCCAAAATCTACAGGCTTAAAATTAGTACAAGTAGAGATGTTGGTTTACGACGATAAATTAGAAATCGCCGAGAAACTTTTAAATGAGTTGTATGCAATCGAACCCAACAACGAGGAAATTTACATCCAGAAAGCCAATATCTGTTCCAAAAGAGATCAACACGAAAAAGCAGTAGAATTACTTAAAATTGCCTTACAATACACAGACGATTTCGCTGATGTTTATAACTTAATCGGAATGGAATATCTTTTTATGGATAATCTCGAAATGGCAAAAGACAGCTTCATCAAATGCCTTGAAGAAGATTTAGAAGATCAGTCTGCATTATATAACGTTGTATATTGTTTTGAGTTTTTAGATCAAAATCAGGAAGCAATTGCATATCTTAACGAATATATAAACAAAAATCCATATAGTGAAATTGCCTGGCATCAGCTTGGACGTTTACATTACGGCGTAAAAGAATATGAAAATGCTATTCGCGCTTTTGACTATGCAACCTTGATTGACGAAGAGTTTTTAGGTGCTTTCATGGAAAAAGCAAAGGCTTACGAACGCCTTAAAAAATATATTGAGGCAATAGAAAGTTACAATCGTACAATCGAATTAGATGACGCTACTTCCTATGCATTGTTGCGTATTGGAAAATGTTACGAAAAATTAGGGAATACCGTCTTAGCTTTAAAATATTTCAACCAGACTGTACATGAAGACCCTCTTTTAGATAAAGGATGGATTGCTATAACTGATTTTTACGTTCGTCAGAAAAACTTCCAGAAAGCTTTATTTTTTGTCAATAAAGCGTTAGCAATTGACAATCAGAATCGCCTATATTGGAAACGTTATGCAACAATTAATAAACAAATGAACTTTTTTGAAGAAGCAGAATTTGGTTATAGAAAAGCCGTAGAATTTGGTGATTACGCATTAGACACTTGGTTATTCTGGGTAGATATTCTTCAGTTTTTAGGAGAATTTGATAGTGCGATACAAACTTTATTACAAGCTTCAGAATATTTTCCGGAAGAAAACGAAGTTGAATATCGTCTCGCAGGTTTATATTTCATGATTCAGGACAATACAAAGGCTAAATTTCATTTAAGTAATGGTTTACGTCTAAACTTCGACAATTATATTTTAATTGAAGATTTATTCCCTGTAGTCTGGACGAAGAAAATGGTAAGAAACTATATTGAAAAACATAGGAAACAATAATGATTGATATCTTAAAAAGACGTTTTGGCTTATTAGGCCGCAATATTAGCTATTCCTTTTCAAAAGGATATTTCACAGAAAAATTTAACAACGAGGTTTTTACAGGAAACAGTTACGAAAATTTTGACATCTCTGAAATAAATCATTTTACAGGATTAATTAAAAATAATCCAGACTTAAAAGGTCTTAATGTTACGATTCCTTACAAAGAACAGGTAATTCCTTTTTTGGACAGCCTTTCAAAGAAAGCAGCTTTAATTGGAGCAGTAAATACAATAAAATTTACAAAAAAAGGAAAATTAAAAGGATACAATACAGATTATTACGGCTTTAAAAAATCATTAAAGCCATTATTAGAACCACATCACAAAAAAGCACTTATTTTGGGTACTGGCGGTGCATCAAAAGGTGTGGCCTTTGCTCTTGATGAACTTAATATTCCTTATACTTTTGTTTCAAGAGAAGCTAAAGAAAACATCATTAATTATCATTTAATTAATGCTACATCTTTTGACAATTACCAAATTATAATCAACTGTACACCAGTGGGAACAAGCCCAAATATTGCTGACTGTCCTGATCTTCCGTATCAATTTTTTACGGACAAGCATATCGCTTATGATTTAATTTACAACCCTGTCGAGACTCAATTTTTAAAAAATGCCAAAGAAAAGGGTGCTGTCATAAAAAATGGTCTTGATATGCTTATTTTTCAGGCAGAAAAAGCATGGAAAATCTGGAACAAATAAAAAAGTTGGCTGTAAACAAATTATAAAGTAATTTACGTAACTTAGACTACTCATTAACAGTCGGTTATGAATAAAATTTTTCTGTTTTTCTTGTTGAGCTTTTTATCTTCAATTGCAATTCATGCACAAGATACTATTGACCATAAAAAAAATATTTATACCGAAGCACGTTACCACTACTACCTAAAGACAATTTTACTTTTTAATGAATATTTAGATACCGATTCCGGATCTTTTAATACGACTCAGCTTCGTTTTTTACATCCGATTGCTAATAAAGCCTGGAATTTGAGAGTGGACCTGCCTTTAGTCTCTACAAATACATCCTCAATGAATAAAACTGGAGTTGGGGATATTAGTGTTGGAATTAGTCATATTCCTTATCTAAAAAAAAATGGAGGAATCGCTTTTCGTGCCAGAGTAATATCAAATTCGGCAGCTGATCCGGCCATAGGAACAGGAAAATGGGTATTTTCTCCAGCTTTTTTTTATGGAAAATACTTAAACGAAGAAAAGCTATTATGGATATCATCTTTAGAAAACCAAATTAGTTTTGCTGGCTCTAATAATAGGAATGAAATAAATCTTACCACATACGAAAATTATTTTATGTTCATTCTTGGTAAAAACTGGCTTGCTTTAGATGCGGCTTTCAGATATAATGCAATAAACAAAAGTTTCCCAAATAATGCATTTATAGAATTTGGCAGAAGAATAACCAAAAATGATATGGCTTATATACATCCAAGCGTTGCTTTTGGTAATCATAAAACGTATAATTTTGGCTTAGAAGTTGGAATGCTCATTTTGTTTTAATCTTCTTTTTTTAGATATAAATTTTCGTTAGATCAGTTTTTTTTAAAACAAAAAAAATCACCTTTCTTTAAATTTAAAAATTTTAGAATTGTTGCTATTATCTGATTATCTTTAAAAATAATAAAATCAATAATTTGAAAATCGCACTTTAGTTGATCAGAATTTAAATACAAAAACAGTATAAACAAAGGATTTATTTTGTATTTAGAAACACCTTTACTATCTTTCGCAATGTTTAAAATAAAAACCTTACACATTTAAAAATGTTAGAAGAAAAGAATGATAACCTGCAGGAAGCAGATGGAAAATTAGGAATCGACTCGAAAGATTCTTCACTAAATGATGCAATTGAAACATCAATTTCTGAAACTCCAATAGAAAATGAAATTTCACTTCCTGAAGATGAAATAGAAAATATTGAAGTCACAGAACCAAACCATCAGGAAGCATTAGATTCCATAACAAATTCTAATGCTGAAGAAAGCGAAGACGAAACATTAAAAGACCGTCATGATATACCTATGCAGGATTATGACACGTTTTCGTTGGATGCACTTGTCGATGAATTAAAAAAGCTTGTAAATACAGACAAAGTAATGTCTGCAAAAGATCATATTGAAGAAATTAAAAAATCATTTTTACTTCAATTTAATCATCTTATTGAAGAGAAAAAAGAAGAATTTAACGCTTCAAACCAGGATCCAAATGAAGAGTTTCAATATCATTCTCCATTAAAAACAAAATTTGACGAGTATTATAATATATTCAGAGAGAAAAGAAATGCTCATTTTAAACATTTACAATCCAATTTAAAATCAAATTTAGAAAACCGACTTGCTATAGTTGAGGAACTAAAAGAACTTATAAATCCACAGGAAAACATTAAAGATACTCTTAAACATTTTAATGAATTAAGAGAAAGATGGAAAAATGCTGGGGCAATTCCGAAAGACAAATACAATCACGTTTGGAATAATTACCACTTTCATGTAGAAAATTTTTATGATTATCTACATTTAGACCGCGAAGCGAGAGATCTGGATTTTAAATACAATTTAGAACAAAAACAAAAAATCATATCTCGCGTTGAAGAATTGGTAAATGAAACCGACATTAGCAAGGCATTTCGCGAATTACAGGATTTGCATAGAATCTGGAAAGAAGACATCGGCCCTGTTTCTAAGGAACACCGTGATACAATCTGGAATGAATTTAGCGAATTGACTAAAAAGATTCATGACAAAAGAGAACTTTTATTTGAAAGCCAAAGAGCAAACGAACAGCAAAATCTCGAAATTAAAAAAGGAATTATTGCCAAAATTGCAGTTTTAGCTACTGAAAAGGTAGGCTCTCACTCACAATGGCTTGTACAAATACAAAAAATTGAAACACTTAGAAATGAGTTTTTTGCTGCTGGAAAGGTGCCGAGTGAAGTAAACGAACAGACATGGGCTGCGTTTAAATCTGCCGTTAGAAACTTTAATTCTTTTAAGAATTCGTTCTATAAAGATATTAAAAAAGATCAAAACGATAATTTAAACAAAAAATTGGCTCTTGTGGCAAAAGCCCAAGAACTACAGGAAAGTACAGATTTTACCACTACAACTCCAATAATGAAGCAAATTCAGGAAGAATGGAAGCAAATCGGTCACGTACCAAAAAAATATTCTGATAAAATCTGGAAAGAATTTAAAGATGCATGCAACCACTATTTTGATAAATTAAAAGCGCATAAATCTGAAGAAAATGTCGATGAAGTGGCTGCTTTCGATAACAAAAAAGCTTATTTAGAAACTTTAAGGGCATTTGAGCTTACAGGAGACCATAAAACTGATCTAGATGCAATTAAATTACATATTGAAACTTGGAAAGGTTTTGGAAAAGTTCCTTTTTCAAGACGTCATATAGAAGGTAAATTCAATAAAATCTTAGATGCTCTTTTTGAAAAATTAAGCCTGAGTAAGAAAGATACAGAAATGATGCGTTTTTCTAACCGTATTGACACATTATCTGAAAACAATGATACTCGTAAACTAGACAATGAAAAGATCTTCTTAATGCGTAAAATTGAAGAAGTTCAAAATGAAATTTTTCAGTTAGAGAACAATATTCAGTTTTTCACTAATACAAAAAACGCAAAGAAAGAAAACTCTATAGTTCTTGAAGTTCGTAAAAATATTGCTATTCATAAGGAAAGCCTTGAATTATGGAAAGATAAACTGAAACAATTGCGTAATTTAAATAAGGAATAAGATATTAGATTTATAAATTAAAAAAGGGTATAATGAAAGTTTTCATTATACCCTTTTTTATGATTTTCACTTTTCAATAACACATTGATAAAACAAAATTGTAAAATATTGATTATATTTGATCAACACATTATAAACTGATAATTAACACATAACATTTAACTATTAATCCTAATAACAATAAAAATGAAATTCACAAGAAAAGCTAATGCCAGCTGGAAAGGAACCGGTATGGAAGGAACAGGAAATATCAGTACACAAAGTACAACTTTAAATAATGCTCAATTATCTTTCAAAACAAGATTTGCAGACGGGGTAGGAACTAATCCCGAAGAACTTATCGCAGCTGCTCATTCAGGCTGTTTTACAATGCAATTAAGCTTCTTATTGAATGAAGATGGATTTGTTGCTGATGATTTATCGACAGAAGCCACAGTAACTTTTGAAGACGGTACTATTACTTTAATCCATTTAGAGCTAAAAGGAAAAGTACCTTCTATAACTGCCGAAAAATTTGCAGAAATTGCTAAGAAGGCAAAAGAAATCTGTCCAATTTCAAAATTATTAAAAACTGAAATCACATTAGGTATTAATTTAATTTAGAAATCCTAAATTTAACACGTATCATTTCATAAAAAAAGCTCCGATTACTCGGAGCTTTTTATTTTATTTATTCAGATACTGCTTTGCTTTTAACTACTAACCTAAAACCTTCACCATGTATGTTTAAAATTTCAACATCCTCATCAGCTTTTAGATACTTTCTAAGTTTTGCAATGTAAACATCCATGCTTCTTGAGGTAAAGTAGTTATCATCTCTCCAAATTTTTGTTAATGCTAATTCCCTGGGCATCAAATCATTTTCATGGAGAATTAACATTTTAAGTAGCTCATTTTCTTTTGGAGATAATTTTATTGGTTCCTCATTTTCAAATGTTAAGAATCGTAGTTTCGAATTCAAATGAAATTTACCAATATTAAATTCAAATTGAACCTGCTCTGCTTTTGTATCAGATGATTTTCTTTGAATAATAGCTTTAATTTTCATCAATAAAACCTCAGAATCAAAAGGTTTATTCAGATAATCATCAGCACCAGCTTTGTACCCTTTTAAAACATCCTCTTTCATCGATTTTGCTGTTAAAAAAATAATTGGCACTTCGCTGTTTTTTTCTCTGATTTCTTTTGCTAATGTATAACCATCCTTATAAGGCATCATTACATCAAGAATGCATAAATCATAAACATCCTTCTTGAATTTTTCGAAACCTTCCATACCATTTTTTGCTAAAGTGACTTCGAAGTCATTTAACATTAAATAATCTTTAAGAACTGCACCAAAATTAAGGTCATCTTCTACTAAAAGTATTCTTTTATTAATATTTTCCATATTTTAATTTATTAGTGGTATTTTTATTATGAAGGTACTACCTTTCCCTTTTTCACTTTCTACATAAACCTGACCATTGTGATCTTCAACTATTCTTTTTACATAAGCAAGACCTAAACCATGTCCTTTTACATTATGCAAATCTCCGGTATGTTCTCTGTAAAATTTCTCAAAAACTCTTTTTTGAGCTACTTTACTCATTCCTAAACCATTATCCTTTATTTTTATAAGAATCATATCCTTAATATTCTCTGTAAACACTTCTATTTCAGGAATATCAGGGGAATATTTTATAGCATTCTCTAATATATTAACCAAAACATTTGTAAAATGCACTTCATTTATTAAAGAAGTAGTTCTTGAAGCATTTAAGTGTTTTATAATTGAACCCTTTTTATCCTCTAAAATTAAATTTACGTGCTCAATTGCATCTTCAATTACATCATGAATTACAGTAGGTTCCTTACTAATATCAAGTTCTTTTTTCTCCAATTTTGAAATCCGGAGTACATTTTCAACCTGCGCATGCATTCTTTTGTTTTCATCCCTAATCATTTGAAGATAACGAAATACTTTTTCTTTGTCCTCAATAATTTTAGGGTTTCTAATGGCATCAAGAGCTAAATTTATTGTAGCAATCGGAGTTTTAAACTCATGCGTCATATTATTTATAAAATCTGTTTTAATTTCAGATATTTGCTTTTGACGTATTAGTTGATTTAAAGCACTTGTATAAGCAATTATAATAATCAATGTGAATATTATAGATAGTATCGTAATACTTACAAGCTGCGACAATAAAAATTTCTTTTTCTGTGGAAAAGTAACTGACAACTCATATTTACTATTTCCTTCATTATCTGCAAAAACAGGAATATTATAAGTAGCGTCTTTGTCAAAATGAAAACCTTCTGATTTTATCTTTGTAGGACTGCCACTACTGTATATTCCAAATTCAAATTTAGTTTTAACTCCATGCTCAGCAAGCTCTTTTTTTAATATGCTGAGTAACTTTTCTTTCGTAATTCTCTCACCTATAGGCAATGCAGAAGCATAATCCTTATATGAAATTTGTAATTGAGCTTTATTTAAAATATCTAAGTTTCCGTCTTTTTCGATTTTTATATCTGGAATTGTACTTTGATTTAAAACTGAATTATCAATAATACTATTATTGTTATAAATCTCTGTTAGTCTTTTGGAGCTAAAGCTTTTAAATCCATCCGAATTAAACTTTTTATTAAATAGTGCTCCATTTATATCGTATTTTTCAGAAGTAATGCTATTCTTGTAAACTATAGTTTTGTTTGTCTTGGTGTTTCTTTGAACAAACAAAATTTCTAATAAATCTTCTTTTGGTGGTATTTTCCCGGTACTATCTTTTATATGGTTTATTTTATCTAAAAAACTGTACTCTTCTTGTTTTTCAAGCTTATCAGAAACGTTGCTGATTACCTGAGTAACGTGGTATTTAAATTGTTCATCATTATTTTCTAATGAAGAATTGAACCAATATACCTGAACCAGAATTATCCCAATTAAGGATAAACTCATAAGCAAAACAAGTATTCTAAAAAATATTTTATTCATCGAGACAAAATTAATATTTTAACAATATACTAAATAATACATTAACCAAATATTAACATTTAAGACTGATTTTGTTTTATATTTAAAATTTTAAGAATTTTAACAACTTCTTCTTTTGTATTTTTAAGATTATTATTAATTATAATAAAATTGCTTTTAGAAATGCGTTCTTCATCTTTCCATTGCATTTTCATCCTGCTTAATACTTGCTCTCTTGTGTTTTTATCACGCCTTAAAACCCTTTCTATTCTCACTTCTTCCGGTGCCGTAACCGTAATAACAAAATCACAATCTTTGTACCTTCCACTTTCAAACAAAATTGCCGCTTCATAAATCACGTAATCATTATCATTATTTTCTTTTAACCATGATTGAAAATCTTTTTTTACAGCGGGATGAATAATTGCATTTAATTGATCTAGTTTTTTACGGTCATTAAAAACAATTTCTGCTAATCTTGCTCTGTTCAAAACGCCATTTTCAAATAAAAATTCGCCAAACAATACTTTAATTTCTTCGATTATAGATTTTGACTTCATTATTTCTTTAGCGGCATCATCAGCGATATAAACAGGAATACCCATTTCCTTAAAATAATTTGCTACCGTTGTCTTTCCGCTTCCAATTCCACCTGTTAAGCCAATAATCTTTGTCATCTTTTATATTTTAAAAAACATACGTGGAAAAGCTTCCTGCGGTTTTTTCTTCAAAAGAATAATTTTTACAAAGGATTCTAAAAAGCCTATTCCATAACCATAAAATTGTTTCCAAACAGCAATTACAGAAAGATATCCTATTGTAATACTCTTATTTTTGATGGCTGATGTAAGAAAAATTATAACGAAATATACAAAATATATTTGTAACAAAACATCAAAATTGAAAATTAACAGTAAAAAAGCTAATAATAAGCCTAACATAAAGAATGTAGGAAAGAAAAAAGTTAATTTATTATATTCTGGGTACCAACTATTTAGAATTGGCCTGGCTTTACCAAATTTATTTACCTGAACAGAAAACTTTTCCCAATCAATTCTGCGTTTGTGGTAAACAAATGCATGAGGAAATAATCTGGTGTCAAAACCTAAGTTCCATAATCTGATAGATAGATCAGGATCTTCACCAGGATGTATATTTCCAAAACCTTTAGATACCTCAAATGCTTTTTTAGAAATTCCCATATTAAAACTCCTAGGTTGAAATTTACCAATTTTCTCAGAACCACCACGAATCCCACCTGTTGTAAGAAAAGAAGTCATTGCAAAATTAATTGCTTTCTGTATATCCGAAAAACTATCCAAAGCTTTATCTGGACCACCAAAGCAATCAACATATTTATTATCTAATTCTTTTCTAACTTCTGTTAAATAATTGGTAGGAATTATACAATCTGAATCAAAAATGATAAAATAATTACCTACTGCTTTTAGCATACCAAAATTTCTCGAATCTCCAGGCCCTGAATTCGGTTTAAAATAATATGATATATTTAATTTTCCCTGATATTTCATCACCACATCCTTACAAGGAGTTGACGACCCATCTTCGACAAGAACAATTTCAAAAGCTTCATTATAATCAGATTTAGACAAACTTTCCAAAAGTTCATCTACCTCATCCGGACGATTATACACGGGGATAATAAGAGAAAAAACCATAGTAGAATATACAGTATTAAAACGGTAATTTTATAAATTTAAAATTTGGTGCAAAGATATGTTATATTCATAAAAAAACCATCAACTCAAAGTTGATGGTTTTGATTTATAATTCTTTGATTACTTAGTTGATACTTTCTATTTCAACTACTTCATTTGCTTCTGCGTCATAATCTACTCCATTGAAACCAAATCCGAAAAGATTTAAAAAGTCGTTTTTATATCCAGCCAAATCTCCAATTTCAGACAAGTTTTCTGTAGTAGCTTCTATCCACAATTTAGCTACTTTCTCCTGAACATCATCACGCATTTCCCAATCATCAATTCTGATTCTTCCTTTTTCATCAACAGGAACTCCTGAACCACTATATAACCTGTCCTGGAACAAACGTTGAATTTGCTCGATACAGCCTTCATGAATCCCTTCTTCTTTCATGATTTTATATAAAAGAGAAATATACAAAGGAATAACCGGAATAGCGGAACTTGCTTGCGTAACTAACGCTTTATTTACAGAAACATAAGCCTTTCCTCCTATTGATTTCAGACTTTCTGTAATAGTAAATGCAGTAGCTTCTAAATCGTCTTTTGCACGTCCAATTGTACCTTTACGATAAACCGCTTCTGTTAAAGATGGCCCAATGTATGAATAAGCAACTGTTGTAGCACCATCTGCCAATAAATTTTCGCCTTTAAGAGCCTCGATCCACATAGCCCAATCTTCACCTCCCATTACAGCAACAGTATTTAAAATATCTTCGTCATTAGCCGGAGCTATTGATACTTCAGACACTTTTCCTGTATGAAAATCAACTGTTTTATTGGTAAATGTTTGTCCGATTGGTTTTAAAGTAGAGCGGTGTAAAACTCCTGTGTTTGGATTTGTACGTACCGGTGAAGCTAAACTATAAATTACAAGATCTATCTGACCTAAATCAGCTTTGATCAAATCTAAAGTTTCTCTTTTTATTTCGTTTGAAAAAGCATCACCATTGATACTTTTTGCATATAATCCTGCTTTATGTGCTTCAGTTTCAAAAGCAGCAGAGTTGTACCAACCTGGCGAAGCAGTTTTTCCTTCTACCGGCGGTTTTTCAAAAAACACTCCTATGGTAGCTGCATCAGATCCAAAAGCACTTGTAATTCTTGAGGCCAGACCAAAACCTGTTGATGCACCAATTACCAATACTTTTTTAGGCCCCGCAATAGCGCCTTTTGATTTTATATATTCAATTTGATTTTTAACATTCTGCTCTGCTCCCTTTGGATGGGCCGTCAAGCAAATAAAGCCTCTCATTCTAGGTTCTATAATCATATTTTTATTGTTTGTTCGTTGATTCGGATCAACTGCTTATTCATTATTACATTAAACAGTTTACTTATTTACGTTTATTTACTTTTTGAGATGACAAATATAAAGCATTTCTTTAGTTCAACAAGGCTTTAGCATGATTTAAAGCCGAATCAGAAACCACAGCTCCTGATAACATTTGAGCAATTTCGATAACTCTTTCATCCTGAGTCAAAAGCTTTAATTCGGATTGTGTATCATCATCAACAGTAGATTTGAACACTTTAAAATGAGAATCACCTTTAGCTGCAATTTGTGGTAAATGAGTAATCGCAAATATTTGCATTTTGGCACTCATTTCTTTCATGATCTCGCCCATCCTGATTGCTATCTCTCCGGAAACTCCAGTATCAATTTCATCAAATATTAAAGTTGGTAATTTAGAATATTGCGCCAAAATTGCTTTGACAGCCAGCATAATTCTAGACATTTCTCCACCTGAAGCAACTTTTTTCAGTAAACCAAAATCCGTTCCTTTATTGGCAGAAAACAAAAACTGCAATTCGTCTTTGCCGTTTTGAAAATAATTCTCTGAAGGCAATAATTCCATTTTAAATCGGACATTCGGCATCCCTAAAGTTTCTAATATCGTAATTAATTGATTCGATAAAACTGGAATTGCTTTTTCCCTATTTTGATGGATTTTAACTGAAAGAGTATTTAATTCGTGTATCTTTTGTTCAATTGAATTTGACAAAACAGCAATTTCTTCTTCTATATTACCTAATTCCAAAACTGAATTTTCCAGATTAACCTGAATTTGAATTAACTCATCAATAGAGCTTACCTGATGTTTTTTCTGTAAATTATAAATCAGCTGTAATTTTTGACTAATGAATTCTAATTGTGTTGGATCATTTAATAATTTCTCAGATGCATTTTGCAATTCTTTTGAAACATCATCAAATTCAATTGCTACACTTGTAACTCTTTCAAACAGGATTTGATATTCTGTTGAAAAAGGAGCTATTTTTTGTAAAGAAGTTTTAATTTCATTCAGATTATGAAAAACACCAAATTGTTCTTCATTGGCAATAGCAAAAGATTTATCAATTGCTTCTTTTATAATTTCAACATTATTTAGCTTTTCAAAATCAGATTCTAATTCCTCCTGCTCTCCTGTTTTTAATTTAGCAGCAACCAGTTCATTCAATAAAAAAGTATTATACTCCTGCTCTTTCCCAGCGTCGCTTTGTTTTTTGAGCAACGCATTCAATTTTGATTTATCTGACTTATATGTTTTTAGAAGCTGCTGATAAGCTTCAATAATTTCTGAATTTTCAGCAATGGCATCAATTATTTTAAATTGCACACCTTCATCTGAAAGTTCCTGAGTTTGCTGTTGCGAATGAATATCAATCAAAAATAAACTTAAATCCTGCAATTCCTGAAGGTTTACAGGACTATCATTTATAAAAGCTCTTGATTTCCCAGAAGGAAGGATTTCACGTCTAATAATGGTATCATCTTCATAATCCAGATCATTAGCTTCAAAAAAGAGTCTTAAATTATATTTAGATATTTCAAATTGTGCTTCAATTATGCATTTTTCTTCTTTATTTTTAAGAGATGTTAAATCTGCTCTTTTTCCTAAAACCAATCCTAAAGCTCCCAAAATAATCGATTTACCTGCACCGGTTTCACCAGTAATTATAGAAAAACCTTTAGAAAAATCTATGGTTAGTTTTTCAATTAATGCGTAGTTTTTAATTGACAATGAAGTAATCATAAAGCTTTAAAAGTAAAATTATTGGAGTAGATAAATTTGGTGAACAATCAAATTAATATTTAATCTGTGACCATTTTGTTGAATTTAATGGAGAAACTTTATTTAAGTTCTCTATTAAATCTGTAATAGTTATACTTGGACCACCTGAAAAAACAGATACTATTTCATCTGATTTGGCATCAAAAAATACTCTTGTCAAAAAAGCATTTGGTTTAACTGAATTCAATTTTCCAATTAGCATTAAAGAAGATTTTATTTTCTCTTTTGCATCTTTGAGATCCTGGTTCATTATATCTAAACCTGAATGGTATAAAAAACTTGTTTGTCGTAGATCCGAATAAGTTGGAGCTACAATATCATTTATCAAAAAATAACGATTTTGTACTCCATCTGCCTGACTCCATCCTTTTGAACCTCCTTGTTGTGCTATGTTTGCCAGATTTTGAGCAGTTTCAAAATAAGGATTTCCGCCTGCAAACTGAAATGTATCAGCATCCATTCCTAAAATCATATAACTATAAAATGATATCAGAGATATTAAATTAGAATCGTAAGTTGCAGGATTAAACAATAAAGGCTCAAATTCCGTATATCTGAAATTAAAATCCTTATCGTTGAAATTAAAAACCGGTGAAGAATAAGTTGAATTATAAATTAATCTTGATGATTGTATTTGTATAGTACCTGAAAACTGATCCGAATTATTTGAAAAAAGCGTGATATACATTGAACAATTGATACGCTCATTTTGTTTAAGAACAGATCCTGTCCAGTCAGTTTTATTTACAAATTCAGACAATGATGTCTGAAGCGTTTTATAAACCTGCTGATTTGGATTTGGCAATCTCTCTGCATTTATTGTAACTGTACAATTTAACTGTTGTGCCTGCGCAAAACCAAAAAACAAAAACGTTAAAAAAGTAACTAATTTACACATAAAAATGTTCTATAACTTTGTTTAAAATATCAACCGCAACAGATTCTTTTGATTTTAAATCCATTGGTTCAATTTTAAATTCCTTATCTATAAAAGTAACTTTATTTGTAGACTTTTGAAAACCCGCTCCTTTATCCTGTAATGAATTTAAAACAATCAAATCTAAGTTTTTTTTCTGGATTTTTAACTTCGCATTTTCAATTTCATTTTCAGTCTCCAAAGCAAAACCAATTAAAAATTGATTTTTTTTTATATTCCCTAGCGACAACAATATGTCTTTTGTTTTTTCAAGCTCGATTGAAAACTCATCAGCACTTTTTTTAATTTTTTGAGCAGCAACTATTTTAGGTTTGTAATCTGCTACTGCAGCAGCTGCAATTGCTACATCAACATCATTAAAATACAAATGAGAGACATCAAACATTTGCTGAGCAGAAACCACATCAATAACTGTAATAAAAGAATTTTTAACTTTTAAATTCGTTGGTCCGGAAACTAATATTACAGAGGCTCCTAAATTAGCTGCTTCATTTGCAATATCAAATCCCATTTTTCCTGAAGAATGATTTCCTATAAAACGCACAGGATCTATCGCTTCGTATGTTGGACCTGCAGTAATTAGAATTTTTTTCCCTTTTAAAGGTAATTTACTTTCTAAATCAGCTTCTAAAAAAGCAATTATATTTTCAGGTTCTGCCATTCTGCCTTCACCTGATAAACCGCTTGCTAATTCTCCGTTTTCTGCTGGAATCATTATGTTTCCAAAATGTTTTAAAGCACTAAAACTTGATATTGTAGAAGGATGTTTGTACATATCCAAATCCATTGCCGGAGCAAAATAAACAGGACATTTGGCCGATAGATAAGTTGCAATAAGAAGATTGTCACAGTTTCCTGTTGCCATCTTAGATAATGTATTTGCCGTTGCCGGTGCAATCAACATTAAATCAGCCCATAATCCTAATTCAACATGATTGTTCCAAACTGCATCTTGATCATCCTGATTAAAGAAAGTGGAATGTACTGGATTTTTTGATAACGTAGATAACGTAAGTGGCGTTACAAAATCCTTAGAAGCAGGTGTCATTATCACTTGGACATGTGCACCTGCTTTTATAAAGAGTCGTACTAATGAGGCTGTTTTATACGCTGCAATTCCACCGGAGACACCCAGTAAAATTTTTTTTCCGTTTAAAACTGACATTGTACTATTATTTGTTTGAACCTCGGTGGTAAGTTTTACCATCTAACCATTCCTGAACGGCTAAAGCATGTGGTTTTGGTAATTTTTCGTAAAATTTAGAAACCTCAATTTGCTCTTTATTTTCAAAAACTTCTTCAAGACTGTCATTGTAAGTTGCAAACTCTTCTAGTTTTTCAGTTAATTCTTTTTTAATTTCAGAATTAATTTGGTTTGCTCTTTTAGCCATAATGGTAATTGCCTCATACACATTTCCTGTTGGCTCTTCAATAACTGTTTTATTATAAGTTATTGTATTTACAGGAGCATTCGTCTTTTTTAAATCCATGACTTTATTTATTTAGTAAATTTTTGTAAATCTGTTTCAACTCTCGCATTCATTTCTTCAGCCTTCTCTTTGTATTTTGTGTCACTTTTAAACTTCAATAAATTATTGTAAGCTACTTTAGCAACATTCAAACGCTCTTCCATTTTAGAAGGAACACTATTTATAGCCAATTGATATGCGGAATCGTATTTGTAAAACAATGCGTCTTCTTTGAAAGGTGTTCCGGGAAAATCTGCAATAAAATTATCAAAAGCAACTAATGCCGACTTATAATCTGAGATATTATTATATCCCTTTGCATTTTCATACGCTTTTTTCTCAAGCTTTCCGCTCAACATTCTCACAGCTTCATTTGCCTGAGCAATATATTCTGAATTTGGATAATTATCAATAAAGGCCTGTAATTTATCTAATGCCTTAACTGTATCTGTTTGATCTAAACTATAAACAGGAGCTAATTTCGAATAACTATAAGCTCCTAAAAAAGCGGCTTCCTGAACTTTTTCGCTTCGTGGATAACCTGAAACAAAACTTTCAAATTGATATCCTGCCAAATAATATTGTTTTGTTTTGTAATAGGACTGTGAAAACATATAAAATAGTTTTTCTGCCTGAGGCTTCCCTCTGTATGTTGGCGCTAATTGTTCAAAAAGTCTGATTGCTTTTGAATATTTTCCAGCATCATACATTTTTGTTGCAATTTCGAATTTTGCTGCCACATCTTCATTTTTTAATGCTTTTTGGTAATCACTACAAGAACAAAAAAGGACAACAATAATTAACAGCGATACTATTTTTTTCATTTTCTTACTTTTATTATGATTTCTTAGACAATTATGCCAAAGCAAAATCACACCGAAGTTTCGGTGGCAAATTTAGTTATTAATTTAGCTACTGCAAAATATTTTTTGGTATAATAAAATACGGTTATTATTATTCTATTTTAATGCTGCTTTTACAAATTTATCTAAGCGTTCTGCTAATGATTCATCTACTGAAACCAATGGTAAACGCACCGTATTATGTGCAATTCCAAGCACTTCGAACACATGTTTAATTCCTGCAGGGTTACCTTGCTCAAAAATCATATCAATACATTCTGATAAAAAATATTGTATTTTGAAAGCCTCATTTACTTTTCGATTCAGGCCCAAACGAATCATTTCTGAAAATTCTTTTGGAAAACCTTGTCCTATAACTGATATTACTCCTGCTCCACCAGCCAAAACTATAGGCAAAGCAATCATATCATCTCCAGAAATTACCAGAAAATCTTTTGGTGCATTTTTAATCAATTGCAAAGCCTGAGCCATATCACCCGCAGCTTCTTTTATTGCCACAATATTATCAAATTCATTTGCCAGACGAATAACCGTCGAAGGCAGCATATTACTTGACGTTCTTCCAGGAACATTATATAAGATTACCGGAACGGGAGACACCTCTGCGATAGCTTTAAAATGCTGATAAATCCCTTCTTGTGTAGGTTTGTTATAATAAGGAGAAACAGAAAGAATAGCTTCAAATGCTGAGAAATCCCTTGTCTTTAATTCTTCTATAATCTGCATGGTATTATTACCTCCAACTCCAAGAACTAAAGGTAATCTTCCATTATTAACTTCAATTACTGTAGTAATAACTAGTTCTTTTTCAGCTTGTGTTAAAGTCGCATTTTCTGCAGTTGTCCCCATAACAACAAGATATTCAACTCCTCCATCAATCGAAAAATTAACAATTCGATGTAATGCTTCGATATCAATTGAAAAATCTTTTTTAAACGGAGTGACAAGTGCAACACCTGTTCCTATTAATGATTGCATATTCTAATTTTTATTTTATACTTTTTAAATATTTAAACAATTCAAAAACGAAAAGTTTATAATTTTCTAAAGAAGTATTTATCATCCAGCGATTTATATTTTTATCGATTGAAGCAAATCCAACTTTAAATTTCGCTTTTGATTTATTAGTGATAAGTTTCAAAATTGGTTTTTGAACATCATAATAACTAATCAAAAGATCAAATTCTGTTTCAATAAATTCAGTCAAAAAATCTACTTTACTGTTTCCTCTCCAATCTATATGCTTTTTTGTAAAAGTCGGAAATGAATATGTTTTTTTTCTCTTAAATTTATTCCTGTATACAACGATTTTAATTCTGTCAGAATCAATTCCTTTTGAAATCAATTCTTTAATAA
Organism: Flavobacterium sp. W22_SRS_FK3; assembly: GCF_052113665.1. NCBI lineage: Bacteria > Pseudomonadati > Bacteroidota > Flavobacteriia > Flavobacteriales > Flavobacteriaceae > Flavobacterium > Flavobacterium sp. W22_SRS_FK3. The sequence continues at coordinate 37,374 of NZ_JBGQOF010000026.1, forward strand.
TTGCTTTTGAATGCCTGAAATTACTCTCGTCGATCAATAAACCAATCGTCTGTATATTACTGGTAAAGACTTCGTTTTTTACATTAAACAAATTATTTTTTAATGTTTTTTTTATAAAAAAATCCTTCAAATAATTTAAAAACATACTACTTTTACCAGATTACAAAATTAATTATTTAAGTCGCATTTAAGATGGCAAAACTAAAAAAGTATAACGGATTTTTAAAACTTTTTGTTATATTCTTAACACTTTTTTTTATATTTTCATGCAGCCCGAAAAACTACAACTTAACGAGGATAGAAGGAAAGCAACTTACTATTACTGAAAAAAACAGTCAAACTCCTGAAATTGATAATTTTATTAAGCCATATCGGGATCATATTAATAAAGATTTAGACAGCGTATTGGCTTACTGTCCGGAAACCTTAGACAAAAGCACCGGAAAATGGCAAACCACCATAGGGAATCTAATGGCTGATGTTTGTCTGGCAAAAGGAAACCCCGTTTTTAAAGCACGCGAAAAAAAAGAAATTGATTTGTGTTTCTTAAATCATGGTGGAATCAGAGCTATTTTACCAAAAGGAAATGTAACGACAAGAACTGCTTATGAAATTATGCCTTTTGAAAATAATTTGGTAGTACTTGCTTTAAAAGGCGATCAGATTCTTGAAATGACTGCCTATATCATTAAAGAAAAAAAACCTCATCCTTTGTCGGGAATGACTCTTACAATTGCAAGAGATAATACTGCTAAAAATATACTTATACAAGGAAAACCTCTTGACAACAATACTATTTATTATGTAGCTACTAATGACTATCTGGCAAATGGAGGTGATAGCATGAATTTTTTCCTGAAAGCAGTTCAGAAATATGATTTAAATTATAAACTTCGAAATGTACTGATTGATTATTTTAAAGAAGTAGATACAATTCCGATAACAAAAGATATCCGAATTAAAGAAGAATAATAAAATTTGAATCAGAAAATAAAATACATACGTTTTTCGTAAAAAATACACAATGAAAAGAAGAGAATTTATCGAAAAAACAGCTGCAAGTACTGCTTTATTAAGTTTAGGCTTATCATTAAGCAGTTTTGAAACTAATGAAATTAAGCATTTAACTGTTTTGCATACCAATGATGTTCACAGTCATATAGACCCTTTTCCAGCAGATGATCCTCGCAATCCAAATAAAGGCGGCGTATCACGTCGCGCATCACTTATTGAAACTATTCGCCAAGAAAATCCAAATGTACTTTTATTAGATGCGGGTGATATTTTTCAGGGAACTCCTTATTTTAATTATTATGGTGGAGAACTTGAATTCAAATTGATGAGCATGATGAAATATGATGCGTCTACAATTGGAAACCATGATTTTGATAATGGTCTTGAGGGCTTATATGCTCAAATGCCACATGCCAGTTTTGATTTCATTTGTTCGAATTATGATTTTAAAAATACAGTTATGAACGGTCTTGTGAAACCTTATAAAATCTTTATTAAAAACGGAATAAAAGTTGGCGTTTTTGGTTTAGGAATAGAACTGGACGGATTGGTTGATAAAAAAATGTATAAGGAAACTGTCTACAATAATCCTGTAGAAATTGCACAGGATTTGACTCAATTATTAAAAAAAGAAGAAAAATGCGACTTAGTAATTTGCCTTTCACATTTGGGTTATAAATACAAAGATGACGCTACAAGAATTTGTGATTTGAAACTAGCCGGATTAACACAAGACATCGATTTAATTATTGGCGGGCACACACATACTTTTCTAGACAAACCTACAATCGTAAAAAACAAAGCCAATGAAAATGTATTGGTAAACCAAGTTGGATGCTATGGAATAAATTTAGGAAGAATAGATTTTTATTTTGATAAGAACAAATCACATACTAATGAAGGAAAATCAATTATCGTATAAATTATGCGATAATTGATTTTTATCTTTTTAGGTATAACCCCTATTCTGTTTGATTAAGCTTTATAATAAAATCTTCCTCTGATAGTATTGGAATATTTAATTTAGTAGCTTTTTCTAATTTTGCAGGCCCCATATTATCTCCAGCCACTACGAAATCTGTTTTTGCAGAAATAGAACTCCCTACTTTTCCTCCATTATCTTCGATGGCTTTTTTTAAATCATCTCTTGAAAATTGAGCAAAAACACCTGAAACAACAAATGTTTTGCCGTTGAATTTTTCAGTAGCATTCGGATTTATTTTTTCAACTATTTTAAATTGAACTCCATATTTTTTTAAGCGTTCAATGATTTTTTTATTCTCTTCATTTTCAAAAAATTCAATTACGCTTCTGGCAATTCTTTCACCTATCTCATCAACTAAAATTAATTCCATTAAAGAAGCCTGACTTAACGCCTCAATATTTTTGTAATGTTTGGCTAATTTTTTAGCTACAGTTTCGCCAACAAAACGAATTCCGAGTGCAAATAAGACACTTTCAAAAGGAATTTCTTTTGATTTCTCCACACCATTTACTAAGTTTTCGGCTGATTTTTGTGCCATTCTTTCCAAGTGTAAAATATCCTCGACTTTCAATTCATACAAATCGGCATAATTATGAACCAAACCGTTTTTGAAAAGCAAGGCAACGGTTTCACCTCCTAATCCTTCAATATCCATTGCTTTTCTAGAAATATAATGTTGGATTCGCCCAATAATCTGTGGCGGACAACCATAAAAATTAGGACAGTAATGATTTGCTTCGCCTTCTGTACGAACCAATTCAGTCTGACATTCCGGACAATGAGTAATATATACTGTTTTTTCTGAATTTTTAGGACGCTGCTCTAAATCAACAGCAATAATTTTCGGAATAATTTCACCTCCTTTTTCAACAAAAACAGTATCATTAATTCTAATATCTAATTTTTCAATTTGATCTGCATTGTGCAACGAAGCTCTTTTTACAATAGTTCCGGCTAATGGTACGGGTACTAAATTTGCTACAGGAGTTATGGCACCTGTACGCCCAACCTGATAGGATATTGAATTTAACTTGGTTGAAACCTGTTCAGATTTAAATTTGTAAGCAATTGCCCAACGTGGTGATTTTGCAGTATATCCTAATTCCTGCTGATGCTGAATACTATTTACTTTCACCACAACTCCATCCGTTTCATACGGTAACTTGTGACGATGCACATCCCAGTAATCAATAAAGTTGAAAACTTCGTTCATATCATTGACTAATTTTGCTTCGCCCGGGACTTTAAAACCCCAATCTCTAGCTGAGAGTAATCCTTCCATTTGCGAAGAAAAAGGGAGGTTATTACTTGTAACCGAATACAATAGGCATTCTAAAGGCCGTTTGGCAACCTCACCGCTATCCTGTAATTTCAAACTCCCCGAAGCTGTGTTTCTAGGATTTGAGTATGGCGTTTCTCCAATTTCAATTAATTCCTGATTCATTTTTTCGAAACCTTTCAAAGGCAGAATTATTTCGCCCCTAATATCAAATTTATCAGGATAATTTCCTTTTAATTGTAACGGAATGGATCTGATTGTTTTGATGTTATTAGTAACCTCATCGCCCTGAAAACCATCTCCCCGTGTTAAAGCCTGAACCAGTTTTCCATTTTCATATGTAATGCTTATTGAAGCTCCATCATATTTTAACTCACATGTATATTTTAAATCCACGTTGCCCAGAACTCTCTGAATTCGATTTTCCCAATCTAACAGATCTTCTTTAGAATAAGAATTGTCTAAAGAATACATTCGGAATTGATGCGCAATAGTTTTAAAGTTTTTGGTAACAGTTCCTCCAACTCGCTGTGATGGAGAATTCTCATCAAAAAATTCAGGATGTTTGTTTTCTAAATCCTGAAGTTCCTTTAGCTTCACATCAAAATCATAGTCTGAAATTGTAGCATTATCAAGTACATAATAATTGTAGTTATGCTGATTAAGTTCGTTTCGTAAAGCCTGAATTGTTTCTTGAATACTCATAAAATAATAAAATGATGCAGATTATAATTTAGAAAAACTGAACCTCAAAATTAGGATTATTTTATTGAAAAATATTAAAAACCGAAAGTTTTAAAAATCAAAAATCAAGTTGCAAAAAAATGCAACTTGATTTTCTTCTGTCCATTATCCTTAAAAAAAGAATTAAAACAAAACCAACTTCCAAATGGCTTTAAATTCTGCACTTTTAAAATTAATAATCAACACTCTAAACTAACTAACCTATTATTTTTGAATAATGATAAAATCAGAACGTCTGTTTAACAAATGCTCTTCTTCTGTACATTTTACCCCATTTTTACATTTATTTATTAATCGGCTTTCGCCATAACCAATCGCACTTTCTATTCTTGAAGGATCAATGTTTTGTGCAATAATATAATCACGGGTTGATTTTGCCCTGTTATCAGAAAGCTTGAGATTATAGGCGTCTTTCCCGCGAGAATCAGTATGTGACTCAATTTTGATACGAATGTTAGGGAATTTTTGCATGATGAAAACTACTTTGGTTAATTCTTCAATTGCTAAAGGTGTTATATCATATTTATCGTAATCAAAATAAATGGGTTTAACATCAACTTTTTCAACTCCTTTCTTTTTCACAACCAAATCATCATAATTGCTAAGTTCAAAATTAACATCCGGAATCTCACCTTCGTTTTCCATTGTTGTTTCTACTGTTTTATCATCACTGCTGTAATTTGGTTTAGCAGCAATCATTTTAACCGTTTTACCGCATGGAACAACCAGAGCATATTTACCTTCGAAATTCGTTTTTGTTTCACCAAGAACATCACTAAAAGAGTTGTATCCCATGATTGTAACGTCAGTAAGAGGTAATCTTGTTTTGCGATCTATTGCCATGCCCGAAATGGTTTGGTTGCAAACCGGAGTTCCTTTTGTAAATGAATAGATATCATCATCTCCTTTTCCACCTTCTCTGTTTGAAGAGAAATAACCAAAACGACCCGATTTATCAATTATAAAAGCAAAATCATCTTTGTTACTATTTATGGGGGCTCCTAAATTTTTAGGTTCCGAAAAAGTTCCATCTTCTAAAAATATACTTTCATAAACATCCAAGTCTCCCCATCCATAGTGTCCATCTGAAGAAAAATAAAGTTTTCCGTTACGAAAAAATGGAAAAAGATCGTTTCCGAGAGTATTAATTTTTGGACCTAAATTTACAGGTGAACTCATTGTGCCATCAGCTGCAATTTTCACATAATATAAATCCGTTTCACCATATCCTCCCGGCATATCTGAAGCAAAGAAAAGCCATTGCCCGTCTTCACTTAAAGAAGGATGTCCCACAGAATAATCGTCACTGTTGAAAAAAACTTTTTGAGGATTTTCTAATTTGTTGTCAACAATAGAACCTTTAATAATTTGAAAATTATTGGTTTTTGTTTCGTCTATAACCAATTTGTTTTTTTTAACAATATTTGTTGAGTAATAAATTGTTTTTCCACTGGCATCAAAAGTGGCTGTTGCTTCGTGATATTTAGTCATTACGTTTGGTAAAAACATTCTTTCGTTGAATAAACTTCCATCGGCTGCATTTCTTTCGGAAACATATAAATTCAGAAAAGGCTGATTGTTCCATGTATACAATTTTTCGCTGAATTTTGTTGTATCTCTAGCCGAAGTAAACACAACTTTGTCCTGAAAAAATGTGGCTCCAAAATCAGATTTACTTGTATTGATATCCAAATCTTTTATTTCGTAAAGTGATTTTGTTTTAGCAAGACTGTCCATTTGCTTTTTTTGAGCAACGTATCTGTTTATTTCATTTTTATCTCCTTTTTTATCCAGATATTCTTTTGTAACCCTATTTGCTTCTTCGTAATCCATCACGGCTTTCATCGATTGAATGTAACGCAGATAGTAGATATCAGTTAAATTATTGCCTTGTACTGTATATAACTTTCTGTACCATTTAAGCGCATTTCGGGAATCGGAAATAAAATAATAAGAATCGGCTGCATTTTTTAAAGTTTGTGCCGAAGGATTTTTTATGTTCTGTAAAATTTCTTCGTAGGCCTTTGAAGCATCAGTATAAGAATAGTTTCTGAACAACGCATCAGCCTTTTTTAAATTCGTCTGAGCAAAACAAACCGTAAAGCTCAAAACCAGACTTAGGATATATAGTTTTTTCATAAGGTTTATTTTTTAGAAGAATCGAGGGGATTTGATTTTGCTTTGATTTTTATTAAATTGATAACGTAAGATAAATTCGTGCGAACCGTCATTATACTTATTCAATTCGCTTACCGTATAATCAAAAGCATATCCTAGATAAAAGCTTTTTGATAATTGAAAACCTGCTAAAATGCTTACTGAATCATCTGTACGATACGAACCACCTATGACAAATTTTTCATAAAGCATAAAGTTTGCCGAAACATCAGCTGTAAGCGGAGCCCCGCTTACAGCTTTTACTAAAAATGCAGGTTTGAATTTCAAATTCGGATTTAAATCAAACACATATCCTCCCATCAAATAATAATGCAAACGATCGTAGTTTATAGATTCCTGAACATCATCATAATAATCGTTTTCGATAAAACTTGGAATTGATAAACCTAAATACCATTTATCTGTGTAATAATAAATCCCTGCTCCAACAGCTAATTTCATCTGATTGTCAATGTTTTGATTTAACAAAACATCATTAGGGTCGTAGTATCTGCCTTTAGACCAATCTATATTAAGCATTCGCATTCCGGCTTTTAAACCAAAAGCTAATCTTTTTTCATAGCCCAATGCCAGAGAATAAGAAAAGTTTCCGTCAAGATATAATTCGCTCGATGGACCAATTTTATCATTCACGACACTTAATCCTAAACCGATTTTTTCGTTTCGAAGTGGAGCATGAATAGAAAATGATTGAGTTTCCGGAGCGCCTGAAATCCCAACCCATTGCGAACGATGCAAAAGGGTAGCTTCTAAAACCCCTGTAGAACCTGCATAAGCGGGATTTACAGCCATAGTGTTGTACATATATTGTGTGTACTCCGGATCTTGTTGTGCTTTTGCACTAAATGTTATAATAGAACATATTAAGATTAAATACGCTTCTAATGATTTTATATATAGTTTCATAACGATACTTATTTAGTTTAATTAATTGACGATTAAATAGTGCTTATCTCATTATAGATAACCATCCTTTTTTAATTTTTCCGTCTCCAATGTCTATCACATAAAAATAAGTACCGGTTGGCAGCATATCTCCTCTATTTATAGTTCCCGATACATTAGCCGTACCGTCCCAATCATTTTCATAATGCTTTTTACTGTAAACTAATGAGCCATATCTGTTAAAAACTTTTAATTCATTATTCGGATATGATTCAATACAATCTATTCTGAAAAGATCATTTGCTCCGTCGTTATTTGGCGTAAACTCATTATAAACCGTTAAACAAATTGGTTCTACTGAAGCTGAAGCTGAATTATTTGTAGGATCAACATCTAAGGGAGTTGAAATTTCGATCGTTGCTATATTTATGTAATTACCATTTGGCAATACAATAACCCTAATTTCGAGAGTTTCACTTTCTCCGGCATTTAAAGTTGGAATTGTCCAAACCTGAGTTGCTGGATCATATACACCTGTGCTTGTAGAAGAAGAAACTAATTCATATCCGCTTGGAATTAATTCACTAACAAGTATGTTAAGAATAGTACCCTGACCAACATTATTTACTGCTATGGTAAAGACTACTTCTTCACCAAAATTAGGTGTAGGATTACTAACAGTATTGGTTATCGTAAGGTCTGAACATGTTGCAACTGTTACATTTAATGTTTTTGTAGTTGTCTCATCACATGTATTGACATATGTTACGCTAACTGTTCCCGGACCAACATCAGACCATGAAATTGTTACAGATCCATCAGCTATTCCTCCACCTGAAGTAATATTTCCATTTGTAACTGACCAAACATAATTTGATTTTCCATTTGCTACAGAATATGTGACTCCCTGGAAGACACATGGCGTATCATTTGTTGAAGTAATTGGATACAATGCATCATTTTCAAAACCTACCGTTATTGCTAAACGTGTCGCATTTGCACAACCATTTGTTGTGTTACTTAACAATGTAGCATAATAAATTGTGGCAGTAAGAGGTGTATTTGCCGCTAAGGGTGTTCCACCGGTTGGTGTACTGTACCAAACAACATTTGACTCATTTACCTGAATATCAGCTACAGTTGGAGCTTTTGACAAACAAAATGTTTGCGTTGTGCTTGTTGTAGTAACTACACCAGAAGTATTTACATTTACTGTAACTACTAATCTCATTGCGTTTTCACAACCTATTGTACTTGAAATAGCTCCATAATATAATCCAGTCACTAAAGCTGTTGTTGCTGCTAATGGCGTTCCACCTATTGGGGTGTTGTACCAAACTACATTTGCTTCATTTACCTGAATATCAGATACTTTTGGTGTATTTATTGAGCAAAAATCCTGTACTGCTGAGTTTGTAGTTGGCGTTACCGTTGGGTTGTTAATTGTGATGGTAACAGCTAATCTTACACTACTCTGACAACCTGTTAGCGGATCTAAAATAGCTCCGTAATAAATACCGTTTGTCAAAGCTGTTGTCGGTGAAATTCCAGTACCGCCTGCACTCAAACTATACCAAACTACATTGGACTCATTCACCTGAATGTTGGCAACTGTTGGCGAATTAGAAATACAGAAATCTTGTGTACTATCGGTAGTGGTTGGGCTACCAGGATCCGTTACGCTAATGGTTACCGTTAATCTTGAAGCACTCTCACAAGTGGTGGCCGCATCTCT
>NZ_JBGQOF010000027.1:0-44621 GCF_052113665.1 Flavobacterium sp. W22_SRS_FK3
ACTAATTGACCTCCATTTAATAAAGTACCCCAAAATTCCAACGTAGTTGCATCAAAAGCAATAGATCCGGTTGAAAGACAAACGGTATCCGAATTTAAAACTGTATAATCACAACTTGTACATAAACTAACAATGTTACCATGTGTAACCATCACCCCTTTTGGATTTCCAGTCGTTCCTGAAGTGTACATAACATAAGCTGCTGAAACAGGTGTTATTTCGTATGAAATAGCAGAAGATTCATATGTATAGGATTCTGTAACATCTAAGAGAAAAATAAAATCAGAAACAGATAACTTAGACAGCAAAGAATCTTCACTGTAAAGAAGAAAACTCACGCTCGAATCTTCTAGTATATAAGACAAACGATTCGATGGTAATGAAGCATCTAGCGGAACATAAGTACATCCTAATTTGATAATACTTAACATGCTAATGATCATTTCAAAACCCTTATCAAACAAAATACCTATTCGGGAATCGCTCGTCACACCCATCGATTTCAGGTAATGAACTAATTGATTGGAACGTTCATCTAATTCCTTATAAGTCATAAAACTATCTCCATGAACTAAAGCGACTGCGTCTGGAGTGCAGTTAACCTGTTCTTCGAATATATCTACTACAGTCTTATCTTTTGCATATCCAGTATCAGTATCATTAAAAACATTCAGTAATTGGTGCTTTTCTTTATTACACAAAATACTCAAAGTATTTATGTTTACTTCTTTTTCCATGGATATGCTATCTATGAGCTGAACTAGTGATTGCTCCATGAATTCAAGTATGCGATCAGCTCCAATACTTGCATCCACAAGTACGGTTAATCCAAAATCATCACCAAAATCATCCACAATAAAGTTAAATGGATAGTTTGTTCGTTCGTACTCTCCAATTAATGTTATCCCCAAATCTTTCACATTATTCTCTTCGATCAAAGATGATGAAGAATGGCGGTAATTTAATAAAGCACTGAAAAAAGCCATTTGATTTGAGATACCACTCCAATCATGGATGTGAGATAAAGGAGTTTGCTCATAAGATAATAATTCTCCTAATCTTAACTTAACCTCTTCTAAATACTCCTTAACACTACCTTTTAATTCCAAAGCAACAGGGAGTGTATTTATAAACAAGCCTAAAGAATCAGCTGCTCCTATAGAACCTTGCAAACGTCCGGAAAATAAAGACCCAAACACCACATGTTGTTTATTGCTACATCTTGCTATTACAAGTCCGAAAGCCGCATGGAAAAATACCGCAGGACTAATACTTAAACCCACACATATCGTACGCAATACTGTACTCAAATCTTTAGAAAGAATAACAGCAGACTCTTCAATTTGCGTACCGTCTCCTAAAGCATTCGATAAATTAAACGGATATGTAGGTTCAATAATAGTTCCCAATAATGACCTAAAATAAGACTCCCCACCGTTGACTGATTGTGTATATAAAGTGTGCCCAATGAAATCCCGATATAAAAAAGGAGATGAAAGATTTTCTGCTTCTCCTAATAAATACGACATTACCTCCTCTATAACTTTTTCTAAACCAACATGATCCATTATTAAATGGTGATCATAAACTACGAGATAATAAGATTCCTCCTGAGGATCATCAGCGATTTTCAATTCCAGTAATGGAGCCTTTGTGGTATCCATCCAGTGAGTACCTGAAGCTACTAGTACTTCTAACTGTGGTAAAATAGCTTTGGAACTATCCAAAATCGAAGTATTTAATAATTCTACTGTTAAAACAGCTTCTCGCAATACTACCTGAACTACACTAGGTAAACCAGTACTTAGAAAGCAAGTACGCAAAATATCATGACGGTTCACCACAAACTGTAAGGCTTCAATAAACGATGTACGCTTGTTTGAATCTGAAAATGAAAGTAAACTCGAAAGAACATAAGGGTCTCCCTGAACAGCATCGCTCATGAGATGATGAAAATAGATCCCTTCTTGTAAAGGAGATAAAGGATAGATATCTTCAATATTTGCAACACCACCCGGAACCATTGCTACTATTTTATCCAAATCACTTTGATCAAAATCAAGTAATGGCACCATCGATGGCGTAATATGGTCAGTTGACGCTAAAATCCCGTTAGCAGGAACAGTATAAACATGCGATATTGAAGATAACTTATCATGAATGGAAGCAACGGTAGGACCTGCAAAAATATCTTTCACCAAAATATGAAAATCTAAAGCCTGCAAGCGAGATATCAATTGAACTACCAATAAACTATGTCCTCCCAATTCAAAGAAATTATCATATATGCCTATCTTATTTACTCCCAACAGAGACTCCCAGATAGCTACTAGTTGGCTTTCTTTTTCATTACGCGGAGCAACATAATCTTGTTTAGACAATTGAGATCCATCAAATTCCGGCAAGGCCTTTTTATCCAACTTGCCATTGGACGTAAGCGGTATTCTATCTAATTCGACCCATAACCGGGGAACCATATATTCTGGTAAAATGGATTTTAATTGATCTTCTGTTTTCTCTTTATCTAATGCACCTTCCGATACTACATAGCCAACCAGACGTTTGTTTCCACTTGAATCCATTTGTACTAATACACGACATTGTATAACCAAATCTAAAGATAATAAAACGTTCTCTATCTCGCTCAATTCAATACGATAACCTCGAATCTTGACCTGATCATCACCTCTGCCAACAAATTCGATATTTCCGTCAGGTAACCAACGCGCTAAGTCACCGGTTCTATAAATTACCTCTCCACTAATGAAAGGATTCGTTATAAACTTCTCATTGGTTAATTCTATTTGGTTTAGATATCCTTTTGCAACTCCTGCTCCACCAATATACAACTCCCCAATAACTCCAACAGGTATTAGTTCCTGATGAGCATTTAAAACATAGAGACTTGTGTTCGTTAGTGGTTTACCTATTGGAACCGTTTCTGAAGTAGTTGGCATTTCAGAAATCACATAACAAGTAGCATATACCGTCGTCTCAGTAGGGCCATACACATGAATTATCTTATTATGTCCTAATCCAGCAAACATTTTTCGGACAGGTGGTACTGAAACTTTTTCCCCGCCAAATAATAAAAGTCTTAAACTTGATAATAACGATAGATTATAATCTGCTAATGAATTAAACAATGCCGTGGTAATAAAAACAATGGTCAATTCACTTTTATTAATAATTTGAGATAAAGCACCTGCATCTGAAGCCTCTAAATTATCTATTAAATAAAGGGAAGCCCCACTTAAAAGACTACCAAAAATCTCATATGTTGAACCATCAAATGCGTAATTAGACCATTGAAGTACTCGATCTGAAGCTTTTATTGCGATTCTACTAGATGGATCATTAATTAAAGTAATTATATTCTCATCGCTTATAAGAATTCCTTTAGGTGACCCTGTTGTACCTGAAGTATACATTACATAGGCAACTGAATCAACTTCTCTTTTGTATAAACTTTCTGAAGTTGGGTAGGTATAAGACTCTGCTGTATTTAAAAGAGTATATTCCGAAACTGTTAAACCAAAGAGTAAAGATTCATCAATATATAGCACGTAATCCACACTTGAATCTTCAAGTATATAAGATAGGCGATTTGACGGCAATAAAGGGTCTAATGGGATATAAGTATATCCAGACTTCAGAATACCTATTATAGCAATGATCATATCGAAACCTCTATTGAATAATATTCCTATTCGAGAATTCTCAACCACACCATTCGATTTCAAATAATGAGCTAATTGATTCGACCTTTCATCTAAATCCTTATAACTTAATTTCTCTCCCTGATAAACTAACGCCACAGCTTCCGGAGCCTTTGCTACCTGTTCTTTAAATAAATCAATTATCGTTTTATCTTTTGGATAAGCAAGGATAGTATCATTAAAAGTATTTAATAATTTATATTCTTCTTGCGCAGAAATCATGGACAAACTACCTATAGGCTGCGTTATATTGTTCAAAATACTAACTAACAACTCCTGATAATGCAGCAGCATTCGTTCTATTGTCTCTTTATCAAATAAAGCTGTACAATATGACATTTCCAATGAAATAGCATTATTATCCTCAAATACATTTAACATCAAATCAAATTGAGATGTAATGCTATCAAAATTATAATTAGAAATAGTAATATTTTCTAAGTTTAATTCTCGAGATGCATCAGGCGTATTCTGTAATACAAAAAGTACTTGAAACAAAGGGCTCATAGCCATTTCACGAGTAGTAACCACACGATCTACTACCTTTTCAAAAGGTGCTAATTGATGGTCATATCCTTCTAAGGTTGTCTTTTTTACCATTGCTAATAAATCGCTGAAACTTGGATCTCCGCTCAAATCACTTCGAAGAGCAATAGTATTGACAAAAAAGCCAATCATATCTTCTAATTCCAATTGCGTACGATTTGCAATAGGTGTTCCCACGCAAATATCAGACTGTCCGCTATATCGGGACAACAAAACCTTAAAGGCTGATAATAAAAACATAAACAGCGTAACACCTTCTGATCGGCATAAGGAATCCAAGGATGCGGTTAACGTTTTATCTAATAGAAAAGAAATACAAGCTCCATTGGTACTATGTACTGAAGGACGCGCATAATCAGTTGGCAATGATAAAGTGCTAACATCTTTGAGCTTCTCTTCCCAATACGATAATTGCTCTTCTAAAACAGTATCTGCTATATATTTTCTTTGCCAAATAGCATAATCTGCATATTGCAAACTCAATTTTGGAAGAGTTGCTGTTCGATCTAAGTGAAGCGCATTATACAACTTCATAAATTCGTTTACTAAAACACCACCAGACCAACCATCACTGGCAATATGATGGAATACACTAGCTAATACATATTTTCCGTTACCCAAATCATATAAGCAACATCTTAGCTTATAATCGTTAGATAAATCAAAAGGTTTCTTTAGAAAGTCCCTTATATTACTTTCTAATAATAATTCATCTAATACAATTTTTCTATCCAATGACCAGTTTTCCGAACTGATAACTTCCTGATAACCGATTCCATCTTCTGAAAGAAGTATAGTTCGCAATACCTCATGACGAGAAATAATTTCCTGTAATGTTTGTTCTAATATCGATACATCTAAAGATCCTTCTAAACGAAGAACGACAGGTATATGATAATCTGTACTGCCTTGCAACTTATCCAAAAACCATAATCGTTCCTGACTAAATGATAAAGGAATACGGGCCGGACGATCCTGTATAGTAATCGTAGGCAATAAAACACCTTCGGACTGAGCGGATACAAAAAGTCCCAATTTAGAAACTGTAGTATGTATAAAGACTTCTCTAATAGAAACTTCTATCATCAGCTCCTTACGGATCACAGAAACTAAACGTGTTGCTAATAAACTATGACCTCCCAGTTCAAAGAAATCATCATGGATGCCGACTTTTTCAACACCCAATAACTCCTGCCATATATTAACGAGTTGTAATTCTAAATCTGTAGTTGGCCCAACATATTCTTCACTTGATAACCCTGAGCTATCAGGATCTGGCAATCCTTTTTTATCTAATTTTCCATTACTGGTTAATGGCATTACATCTAATGCGATCCAGATCATAGGAATCATATATTCAGGTAAGCTTAGTTTCAATTGATTTTGAAGACGCTCCTTATCTAATTCGCCTTCTAATACCACATAACCTACTAAACGTTTTGTACCATTTACATCTTCTCTTGCTAATACACTGCATTGGGTAATTCCTGGCAACAATGATAATGCGTTCTCAATCTCACCTAATTCAATACGATATCCACGAATCTTAACCTGATCATCTTTTCTGCCTATAAATTCCAAATTCCCATCAGGTAACCAACGTGCTAAATCTCCAGTCTTGTACATTTGCTCCCCTTCTTTAAAAGGATTTGCTACAAATTTTTCTCTAGTTAATTCTTCTTTATTAAAATAACCTCTTGCAACTCCCGCTCCGCCAATACATAATTCGCCAATTACTCCTATAGGCACCAATGATTCAGAAAAGTTGAGTATATAAAAACTACTGTTCCATAAAGGTTTACCAATCGGGACATTAATTAAACCATCAAGACTCTTAACATTATCAGTTTCAAAATAAGAACTATCTATAGATGTTTCTGTGGTTCCGTAACTGTTAATGATTCGCATAGCGTGACCAAATCTGGTATACACTCTTTTAAAGTCATTAATACTGCATACGTCAGATCCTAAAATTAACAACTTCATCCAAGCGTAATCTAACTTTTGCTCGTAGATGTAATCCATCAATGGAATCACTAAACCTGGTGTACCTTCTAATATAGTAACACCTTTTTCTAAAATAAGGTCATAAAGTCTGGCTGGATCCAACCTAAAATCTGAAGGAGAAAGTATCATTCTGCCTCCAAATAATAAACTTCGGCATAAATCTCCAGAAAACACATCAAAAGAAAAACTTGCCATTTGTAATAAGCAAGTATCACTATCCAAAGTATAAGATGACTCCCAACACAAAGCTATATTTAATAAGCTCGTATGATTAATGACAACTCCTTTGGGTCTGCCTGTAGAACCTGATGTATAAATTACATAAACAGACTGATCTGCTTTGACAATAGAATCAACCTTACTTAATGGTTGTTCACCTATTGACTTCCAATTGTCATCTATTGTAATAATTTGTATTTTCTTGTTTTTGGCAACTAAAAACTCATGCGCATGATCTGTTATGAAAAAAACGGCATTACTGTCTTCAATTATGTATTGAATGCGATCTTCAGGATACTCAGCATCTATAGGGACGTAAGTTCCGCCTGCTTTCAAAACACCAAACACCGCTATAATCATATCAAAAGAGCGATCGACACATATGCCAACTAAATCTTCTGATTTTAGTCCTTTATGAATCAAATAATGTGCTACTTGATTTGATTTTTCATCTAATTCTTTATAAGTTAATTCCTCATTTCCAAAAACAACTGCTATGCTATTCGGCATTCGCAATACCTGTTCTTCAAATAAATCAACTATCGTTTTATCTTTTGGATACGATACTTCTGTATCATTAAAATACTGTAGTTGTTGCTCTTTTTTATCTTTAGATAACAATTGTATATCCTCTATACTGCCTCCATCGCCATCGCTTTCAATGATTTGATTTAAGATAAATTGATAACAATCTAAAATATCTTCTGCCAGTTCATTACTTAGAAAAGATTCTCTGTAGTCCAGAGAAAGAACTAAATCTCCAGATTCCTCAATGGCATTAAACATTAAGTCAAAATCGCTGTAAACTGGTTTATTATGTACTATATGTAAGTCTACACTTTCCATATCAGTATTGGAAGCACTAACATCAAAATTAAAAATAACATTTACCCAATTATCATACTTTATATCAGTTTCTTTTTGGAGTAATTCCATAAAATTAGCATACGGATATTCTTGATGCTCATAGACTTCATATATTCTGTTTTTTAGATCCTTTACATATTCTATTAAAGAATATTTGGAATTATGAGATATTAGAAATGGCATAAAATGAGAGAAATCTCCAATTGCTTCTTCTATATCCGGCATGGTTCGGCCACCTGCAGGTATACCAATAATAACCTCATCTTTCTCACATATTTTACATAATAAGAGCTCGAATGCAGACAAAAATGTCATGAAGAGTGTTAGGTTTTGCTGACTGCTCCATTTTCTGTACCTCAGAATATTTTCTTTAGAAATACGTAAAGAAACTGAATTACTTGCGTTCCCATATTTTGATAAACTGTTATCAAATGGAAGTGTTATATAAAAAGATTTTTTAGAAAATTTATTTATAAAATAGTCTTCATGAACCTTCCAATCATCATTGTTCAGGTTGTTTTCCAACCATTTTGTATATTCATAAAACCCAACAGCTTGCACTAAATCAAGTTTTTTTCCCTGAAATAACGAATTGTAGTTATCTACAACACCTTGAATAAATAAAGCACAAGACCATCCATCTGCTATTATATGATGCATAGTCACAATTAAAGTACTCTCTTCTGAAGAAAACTTTATTAACTGTAACCGTACAAAAGGTCCGTTGGTAAATGAGAATGCTGTACGCATGTTTTCATCAACTAAAGCTTTATAAGCCTCTTCTTGTTTATTTAATCCATCCTTTGAAAGATCTATTTCTTCTATTGGTACAGTAATAGATGGATCAAAAATTAAATGCTCTCCATCTTCTGATACCCGAGTTCTTAAAATACTGTGATTATCTATTAAATTATGTATTGCCATTTTCAGCAATGATGCATAAATTTTACCTTTCATCTGTAAGCTGAAAGATTGCGTATATGCTAAGGATCTTTCCGAGTCAATCTGATGAAGAAGATTAAACTTCTGTTGTGTTAAAGTCAAATTAACCTTAGAAATATTTGATTCCTGCACATCATAATCAATAACCTCCAGGGACAAACTCTTTTCTTGAGAAATATCAGAAGAAGTATAAACCAGTTTAGCACATTCTGTAATTCCTTTGTATAATTCTTCTATATCTTCATCAGAGTGTGCAAATGAGAGAAAAAGATTACTAGATTCCCATACATATATTCCTCTTTGAACCAAATGGAAAGCTAATAATTCGAAATTCGCTTTGTATCTAAATGAAAATAGAGATCCAAAATATACCATCATCATGGGTAGTGATTCCTTTTCGAAATAACTGTTCAATCGGTTCATTAAAGAAGCCGTTCTGTTATTGAGTTCCAGATATGCTTCTTTACCAATTTCATCAATACGGGTAAGCATCGCTTTTGATGCTGCCATAGTTAATGGATGTCGTGTAAAAGTACCTGCAGTAAATGTTTTGTCTACTTCAGGATAGGATTCATCTCCAAACTGCCAACGACCACCATCTACAGCATCCAGATATTTTGGTGAACCGGCAACAATTCCAATTGGCATTCCTCCTCCGGCTATTTTACCATAAATTACAATGTCGGCTTTGATATCAAAATACTCTTGAGCTCCTCCTGGCATGATTCTAAAACCAGTCACCATTTCATCAAATATGAAAGGAATATCTAATTCTTTAGTTAATTCGCTAAGCTGATGTAATAATTCTTTTGGCTGAAAATCAGGAAACCTGCTTCTTACAGGCTCTACTAATATCCCTGCAAGATCGTCTTTGTGTGCGCGTATTTGTTCTAGAATATCGTCATCAGAATAATTAAGGATGATTAAATCTTTAACCATATTTGCTGTTATCCCTGCCGATAAAGATTCTACAACATTTTCCTGATCACCTTGAACTCCAAGTGTTATTTCTCCATGTCCGTGAAAAGAGGCCGAAAAAACGATGATTTTATTCTTTTTTGTAACAGCTCTTGCTATTCTTAAAGCAAAAGAAACAGCTTCTGTGCCTGTATTGGTTAGGCAAACTCGCTCAGCACCAGTTAATTTGGAGACTAATCTTGCAATATCTCCAGACAACTTATTCATAGGGCCAATAATCATACCCTGACTATGCTGTTCAAGAATTGCCTTAGAAATAAATTCTGGTTGATGCCCAAAAATACAGGATCCAAATCCCATCACTATATCAATGTACTTATTTCCATCAATATCTGTAAAATGAGAACCAAATGCATGTTCACTCACTATTGGGTAAACCATTTCTTTTGTAGCAATGTTGAACTTATAAGCAGAGCGATAATCCGCTAAAACTGCTTTGTTTTCAATAGCAAAAGACTTTGATTTCTGGGTTTTAGCGGTATAACTCTCTATTAATTGTGGTAATTGTTCTTCTTGGTTTTTTGGTAATTTTTGAAAATAAAAGCTTTTACTGCCAAATGATCCTGGCAGGCTAACTTTTTCTTTAGTTGTTATTTTTTTTTTTACGATATCAAATATGTTCGCAGTTTTAGAAACCTCTGCGACTGTTTCTTCCGCTGTATGTTTATCAGTATTTTGTGATGTCCTGGAGGTGTTTAAAAACTCAGAAATTATCTGATTTTGTTGTGACAGTATACGATTCTGCTCAGCAAATTGTTCTCTTATTATAGTAAATTCTGTAATATCACTTGCTGTATTATTAATTACTTCTTTTACCGGTGTTTTAATATATTCAGCAGTCGATTTATTTATTGTTTCTTCTCCATTATTTGAATGTCTTCCAGTACCAATCTCACCATTTGAACTTGCCGAAAAACTACAAGAAGTATTCGCGTCAAATGTCTTATTAACCACTACATGATTATTAGATACGACTTCTGTTTGCCCCGTTTCCTGAATAATGTATTTTATAATTGCATCCAAATTCGTTAAATCTTCAAACATCTTTCGGATTGGAAGTTTCACGTTGAATTCTTTACGTATTTTATTTATGATTTCCATCAAAGAAAATGAATCTGCACCATAATTCAACAATGGTCTATGCAGCTCTATTTCTTCAATTTTCATCTGTAGCGTAGCTGAAATTGTATTCTTTAAAAAACTCTCTATATCTTTAAAAACCATGGTTTCTGAAAAATCTTTATTATTAGTACTAGAGATTGTATTTGATTCTTTGGAAATAGTAATTTGTTCTTCTTCTATCCAAAATCTTTTTCGTTGGAATTTATAAAATGGAGCATTTACTTTTACCCCATCTTTATTAGAATAAAATGATTTCCATTGTACATCTCCTCCTTCTTTATAATATTCATTTAGACTTTCTAATAATTGCAGGTTTTCATTTTTACCTTTTCTAAAAGAAGCCAACCAAATTGCTTTATCAGCTCTCTCATCAGATATACATTGACTTCCCATATTGATTAAAACAGGATCTGGTCCTATTTCTACATACACATCAACTTCTAAGCTCTCTAATGATTTCATACCCTTTAAAAAATCCACAGGAAAAGTAACATGATCTACCCAGTACTGTGAGGTACTTATTTCTTTACCTGCTACAGCTCCTGTTAGATTACTAATTACTATACATTTGGGAGATTGAAAGTGAATAGTATCCGCGATTGCTTTAAATTCGGAAAGTATAGGCTTCATCATTGGAGAATGAAAAGCATGGGAAACTCTTAATTTTTTCCACTTAATTCCTTTTAAAGATAATGTACTCGTGATGGTTTCTATGGCTTCTTTCTCTCCTGATAATACTATTTGATCAGGAGTATTAATTGCTGCAATGGTAACTTTTTCTTTATAGTACTTCAATACTTCAGAAATAGCTTCTTCATCCGACTGCACTGAGATCATCTCTCCTTCAAGTGTTATTCCTTGCATAAGACGCCCTCTGGATGCTACCAATTTAAGACCATCTTCTAAAGAAAACACTCCTGCAACACATGCCGCTACCAGTTCTCCTATGCTATGTCCCATTAGTACAGCAGGTTTAATTCCCCAGTGTTCCCAAAGCTGATATAGTGAATATTCTATGGCAAATAGTGCAGGTTGTGTGTATTGGGTTTGATCTATAAATTTGGCTCTTTCACTTCCTTCCTCTGCAAATAAAACAGTAATTAAATTTTCATCTAAATGAGCTTTTAATAACTCTGTACATGTATCCAAAGCTTTCTTAAAAACTGGCTCGGTATCATATAACTCTTGTCCCATTCCTCGATATTGAGCACCTTGTCCCGTAAATAAAAAAGCGGTTTTTAATGATTTGGTTTTCTGAAATGAGCTATTTGCCTGATTTAGTTTTTGAAGTAATTCTTCTTTATTTTCAGAAATTATTCCTAACCTATTTTCAAAGTGATCTCTATGCACAGATAAGGTATAAGATAAATCGCTGATTTTTACTTCTGGATTATTCTCTATGTAATCAATTACCGCAGCAATTTGGTCTTTTAGCGCTTTTTCTCCTTTTGCAGATATTGTAGTTAGTACTGTTTTTTGAGAAGAAATAGCATCGTTTTGTTTTTTTGTATGATAGACAGGAGCTTCTTCAAGAACTATATGCGCGTTTGTTCCTCCAAACCCAAAAGAACTTACTCCTGCCCTGCGTATGCTATTCCTTTTCTGATTCCAACTTAGTAAATCATTAGGAATTAATACGTTTAATTTTTCCCAATTGATATATCTATTAGGCTTATTATAATGCAGTTGTTTTGGGATTATAGAATGCTGCAGACATAAAAGTGTCTTAATTAAGCCCGCAATTCCGGCAGCAGCTTCCAGGTGACCGATATTAGCTTTGACAGATCCTATTATTAAAGGACTGCCTGAGTTTCTGTCTTTTTTAAACACTGCATCCAGAGCATTAATCTCTATTGGATCTCCCAAAGATGTTCCCGTACCATGCGATTCTATGTAATCAACATCTTTTGGTTGTAATCCTGCAGATTTTAGCGCAGCGTGTATTACCTCTTGCTGAGCTAATCCATTTGGAGCAGTTAATCCATTACTTCTGCCGTCTTGATTAACAGCAGATCCTTTAATTACTCCTATAATATTGTCTCCATCTTCTATCGCTTTTGATAGTGGTTTTAATAATATTAGTCCAGCACCTTCACTTCTGACATATCCATTCGCAGAATCGTCAAAAGTCTTACATCTGCCATCTGCCGCCATCATACTGGATTGTGACAATGCTACTGTAGATTCTGGCCTTAGTATAAGATTTACTCCTCCCGCGATTGCCATAGTACATTCGCCACTGCGAATATCCTTTATAGCCAAGTGTACACTTACCAATGAAGACGAACAAGCCGTGTCAACAGACATACTTGGGCCTTTAAAATCGTAATAATATGATAGTCGATTTGAAGCTATACTCAATGCTGATCCAGTTCCCGAATACATATCTTTAGGATAGTTTTTAAGTAGAGATGCATACTCATTTTGAAGAATACCAATGTATACTCCAGTCATTGACCCTTTGAGTTCTTTTGCTGTATATCCTGATCTTTCTAATAATTCATGAGTCAATTCTAATAAAATGCGCTGTTGAGGATCCATTAATTTAGCTTCTCGGGGTGATATCTCAAAAAAAGAGGCGTCAAATTTATCTATCGCATCGATAAAACCTCCCCAGCGAGTATTCATTTGATACCCGTCAATTTCTTCTTTACTGCTGAAGAAATCATCTATTTCCCATCGGCTCTTTGGCACTTCTGTAATAGAGTCTTTTCCCGATTTTAAATTCTCTAAAAATGTTTCCAGATCTTGCGCGCCTGGAAAACGACAAGACATCCCAATAACTGCGATTGGTTCTATATTCAATATTTTTTCATCCTCAACATTTGAGGTTGATTCAATATGTTCATTAGATAATAAATATGTAGCCAGATCCTTTATATTTGAATAACTATAAACAATTGTTGGCGTTATTTCTATCCCTAAATAGTCAGACAATTTTCCTGTGAGTCTTATACTTTGTATAGAACTCATACCTAATTCTGAAAACGAAGTATGTGCATTAACATTTAATATGCCTATACTTAGTTCTGCCGCTACAGCTTCTCGCAAAAACTTTTCTAAATCATTGGATAATATAGGCGCTTTTACTACAATATCTTCCTGTGGATTTTCATTAGAATTATTTATAACTTGACCTCGTACCCATCGATCCATTACTCCATCAATAGTATCCGACTCGTATAATTTTTTAGTAGCTAATCGTTTAATTTTTCCGCTGGAAGTTTTTTCAACTTTTCCTGGTTCAACCAATACAATTGCATATACAGATAACTCATGCTGCTCAAATACACTATCAATTATAGTTTTTACAATGAAATTAAAATCATACCCTCTCATTGAAGTTCTTTTAATTTCCTGAACAATGACTAATTGTTCTTTTCCTTTTGCCTCCATACAAAAAGCTGCTCCTGCATTGTTTTGCAAATCAATATGCGATTGTTGTACAACACGTTCTATATCTTGTGGAAAATGATTAACTCCATTAATAATCATGAGTTCCTTTAAACGACCAGTTATATAAAGTTCTTTATCGTTTACAAACCCCATATCTCCTGTACGCAAATACTCCTCTTTGTCTTCCTGTAAATTTGCTTCTGAATTTTGAATTCTAGCCTGAAAAACATCTTTAGTCAATTCCTCTCTTTGCCAATAACCTTTAGCAATACTAGCCCCACTAATCCAAATTTCACCTATTTCATTTTCCTTACATAGCACCTTAGTATCAGGATTTACGATCTTAATCTCTAACTCTTCTAAAACTGGTCCATTACCTATAAATTCAATAGTATTAGATGTTTTATCTTCTTTATCGAAAAGTTTTACTTCTCCTGAATGAAATTTTTCTTTATCTAATAATAAAGATTTGGGTATTGAATTAAAATTAGAACAGCTAACTATAAGGGTAGTTTCTGCCATGCCATAACATGGAATTAAATAAGTTTCATCAAATCCAATGGAACTGAAACTAGTACTAAAATTATTTACGGTTTCTGGTCTAATTGGTTCTGATCCATTGTAGGCTACTTGCCAACTGCTTAAATCCAAACCTTTTAAATCCTCTTCTTTAATTTGATTAGCACATAAATCATATGAAAAATTAGGTCCCCCACTAAAAGTCCCTTTATAATCTGAAATAACTTTTAACCACCGGACAGGTTTTTGTATAAAAGCGGTCGGTGGCATGACAATCATTTCAAAACCTACATATAAAGCTTGAAGAATATTTCCTATCAGGCCCATATCATGGTAAATAGGCAACCAACTAACTCCTATTGATTCAGAATTTTGATGAAAACAATTTTTCATCAATTTATTATTATGTACAATGTTAGCATGCGTGACCATAACGCCTTTTGGATCTCCTGTTGACCCCGAAGTATATTGAAGAAATGCAGTATCCTCTGGTAATATCTCAGGAAAATCTTTATCCAAAACCTGACTTAACACATTAGTTTGAAGCCATTTTACATTTTCGAAAATTTCAGTATCAAACCAACTAATACTTTTGATATATATACTCTCTAAAGTCAAAATAAGATTAGCTTTACAATCTGCTACAATATTTTCCAATCTGCCTATTCTTCTTTTTCCTTGCGGTGGAAAAGCCGGAACTGCAATTACACCTGCCAGCAAGCAACCCATAAAAGCATCTATAAAATCTAATCCTGATGGAAATAAAAGTAAGACGCGATCTCCCGGTTTTGCATGTTCTAAGATATGTGATGCAATACGTTTTGCGTTATCATATAATTCTTGATAGGTTCTGCAATCACTTTCTTCTTCCCCATTTTCTAAGAATCTATAAATAACCCTATTAGGAGTTTCACTAATATGATTACTTAAGACTTTAACTAAGGTTTCTTTTGAAGTCATATCTTCAACAATATTCGATTTTATTTTTGACATCATGATTTTATTTTTATAGAACTAGTTCCAAATATTCCTCACTACAAACTTTCGTCGCTTTTTGCTAGTCTCAATAGTTTCTAAAATATATCTTGGAAAATAAAATTCTTAAATTAAACAGTTTTTTATAACTGATCTGTATACTGTTGAAAAACTTGACCTTGAACTAACATTTCCCCATAATTAAATTTCATTAATCGATCACAGTACTTATAGTACGCATCATCGTGGGTGATTGCAATTATGGTTTTTCCTTTACTTTTTAAGTCCGGAATTATGTTTTCGTAAAAGTATTTTCGAAATTCCGGATCTTGATCTGCGGCCCATTCATCAAAAATAAAAATATCTTTTTCTTCTAATATTGAATATATCAATGCCAGTCGCTTTTGTTGACCACTCGACAAATTTTGGAATATTCTGTTATTCTCTTCATCTTGTCGAATAACTTTTTCAAGTTTCATTTTTTTCAAAAGTTCCACTAGGTCTTTATTGGTCGTATGGAGATTAAAATTGTCATAATTCTCTGTAAAGAGATAGTTATTGGAAAAAATACATGACATCATATCTCTATATTGCGATCTGTTATCATCTGTAACTATTAAATCATTAAACACAATTTTGCCGGTTTTAGGAATATAAAGTCCTGATAATAAATTGATAAAAGTACTTTTCCCACTACCATTACTTCCGGAAATGAAAATAATTTCTCCTTTATCAATTTTTAAATCGATCGACTTAAGTTCAAACGTAACATTCCCTTTTTCATCAATATGTTGATAGGTTATCTTATCAATAGAGAGGCTTTCAAAAACCGGCAACTCTTTTTTTAAAATTGATAGTGGAAGTACATCTGAATCGTTTAAAATATCTGTAAGCGTATCATTGAACTCATTAATTCTTGTAAAAGCAATTTTATAACCTATTACATTTTTCATAAGATTTATTAAGATACTGATTGGGCCCATTAAAAATAGTAGCGTAATCATAAAACCCGAAATAACCGTGTGATCAATACTAAAAACAACAGGTAACACAAAAAGTATCGTGCCAATTAAAAAATAAAAAAAATAATCCCCTAATAGCTCATTGCCAAAAGCAGATAATCCTGCCTTGATACTGAGATTTAATGCCTTATTACGATTTTCACTAATGTGCCCTAAGTATATAGAATCACTCCTTTTAGTACTCATTTTTACCATATTGAAACCATGCAAAAAGTCATTAAAGAATCTCATAAATGCATCGTCAAGATCTCTCTTAGCACCCAAATTCTTTTCAATAATTCCATTTCTATATATATAAATAAATGCCAGTACAGTAATGAGAAAAACTATTGTTAAGGCTCCTTTAGGATAAAGCCAAAACATATACATCAGTCCTGCAACTATCATTACAAGAGAATTGAAAAAAGTTATAAAAACTCCTGGAAGTGATTCTAAAGTACGTACATCCTCCAATACAGTTCTTACTTTAGCCTCCCCCATATGTAAGTAAGATTCATAGTTCGATAACCGAAGTTTATCTATGATTTGCAAGGTCATTTCTTTACCAAAGTTTAATGTAGCTTTTATCATGTAACCGTTAAACGAATACGTCAATACAAAGGAAACCGAAACAAAAATCAAGTAAATTAACCAATCGTACTTATTAAAAAAAGGTAAAGGTGTACCTGATATTTTATGACTCACAAGTACTAACAAACTGCCACTCCATAAGCCATTAATTACAGCCAAAAAGCCAAGTAATGGCAACGCTATTTTTAGTTTTAATCTTAATAAATTAAGCAATGTTGCTTTTCCCAATGTTCTAATTAATTTATTTGTTATTATTAGTTCTACTTTCCCTGAAAATAATGCGAAAAGCTTACAAAAATGTTGTGACAGAATTCTTTTGTTTTAAATTGTTCAACATTAATTTTCTTTTTTTGCAAATCATTAATTTTTTTAATCTACTCAGAAAAATTAAAATCGAATCTATTTTAAATACATAATCTCTTTTTCTCCAAACAAACGTTCAGCGACTATATTTTTAGCTATACAATCCTTTATTAACAAGTCAGACTGTACAATAGGATGGGATTCGTCTGTATACTTAATACTGCTAATAAACTCTAACCAAGGCTCCTGTCCCATTGCATACACATATACCTCTTTGGGATTAAATGCTTCTACTAAACCTTTCCCTCTTTCGAAGTTAGAGCCCGCCAATCTTCGAGAAGAATCCTTGTCTCTTGCTAACGGCTCTGTTAATAATGGGCCATATAGCCATGAAAGCGGTGCTCCATCACATTCCATCCCTAAAAAGATCACGTCAACATCTCCAACTAAAGCTTGCACTCTTTCATATATTTTTGATTCTACATTACACGAATCAGCAACAAAAAGCATTTTAAAATTGCCGACACGTACATGATGGCATATTTTAGCTTGAATATTTAAATCTGAATGTTCTCCAATAAATGGAATACCTGTGATGGAACAATCGCTAAAGTTAATAGTATCCATTTCATCAATTTCTACTACATTATTAAACCCTATAGCTTTAAACATCAGTTTCAAACTTGGATCTTGTAAACTACCATTAGCAGATCTAGGTACCACTATATTTTTTATTTTATGTCTCAATGGAATAAGAGTTTCAAATAAAATATGGTCTTGATGATTATGAGTAATTAATACATAATCAATAGTTTCTGGTAGATCCATATCTGAAAATCGATCAACTTCCTGAGGATAACCATAATAACTGATTATCGGATCTAAAAGAATGCTAACTTCCTTAGTCTCTACTAAAATGCACGCATGGCCAAAATAACGCATTCTTACTTTATCACCTGTATATTTTTCATAAGCTGTAGGAACTTCGGTTGTAAAAAAAGATTCGAAGACAGGCTCCATTTTAGAAGTAATATTCAATTTTTTTTTAATTTCCTCTAAAGAACCTGCCGTTTTCCTCATTTTACTCAGTTCATCCAACCCATGATGACTAAAAGGTATGTTTAAATGTACTTTATCCTTATCATCTAAGCGAGGTGTACTAAGAACAAATGGTCTTTCATCATTATCGGTCAACCACAGTAAAATACTTTGTGATTTTTCTTTATAAAAATTACTATTATATAATAATGGCTCAAAGAACCTAAATGAGGGGTTGTTATTTAGATCATAAATCAATTCTACATAACCTTTCAGTACTTCAGGAACTTCGTCATATAATGGCTCAAGAGAATAACCTTTTGCTTTTGACTTTAAAAGCAAATCTAATTCTTTAACCGCTTCACTAAAGGAAAGAAGATCTTTTTGACTTTCTAAAGTATCGTTTCTTAACTGTTCTATCTCATCTACCCTTTTTCCATCATAATCAATGAAGGGCCCTCCGAGCATTTTGGGATTTTTTACTGCCGCCGCATGGGCAGCAGGTGCCTGAATATAGGAACTCATTATCTTTAAATGTCTACCTGTGATATTCATAGCCGCTGTTGCTGGAGAGATTAAATGACTCCATGCATACCAGTTATCAAATAGTGGTTCTATTACTAAATTTGGTTTTAAATAAACTTGATCTGAATTCATAAATATTATTTTAGTCTTAAATTGACACCAAAGGCATCATACTTCGTTAAACGATAATTATAGGACATTTTTAACTATAAAAATTTAAAATGCACTTTCCATCTATGATAGTAAACTGATTAATACTCTAAATTTAATTAGAGCAAAAAAAATAGGATTATTATTTCAATAAAAACATTTCAGCTAATACTTGGCCACAATTGAGAAAACGCGAATTTATAGTATTTTTTTTATTAAACCTTACGGGAAACCGTAATTACAAAAGATTTTCAAAAAAACTTTAATAACCCTAGACAATATTAACAGAACCAATAGCAATTTGAGATATTCTTTTTGCAATTGATTCGGCGTGTTTAAAAATAAAAAAATGATCCCCTTCTAAAAATTCAAATGTACAATTCTCGCTAGTTTCATTTTGCCAGCCCTTCACTCCAACCAGAGAAGTTTTTTCCTCACCAATCCCTATTTCATCCTTACCCATTACGATATGTATAGGAAAGGTAAAGCGGACTTCCATTGGTAAATAATTGTAATCTTCTATAGCTTTGAAATCAGATTTCAAAATTGGATAGTAAAGATCCAAAAGCTCTTTACATTCAAGAATTTCTTTAGGCAGACCACCAATTTTATTAACCTCGTCCCAAAAAGCAGCAGTAGGTAGTATGGATTTTTTAGAACTAAACCTTCTAAATCCTGGCGCACCTCGACCAGTAAAAAATAGCGCCAGTGGTTGCTGCAATTTTTTCTCGGCTATTTTCTTTGCTAATTCGTACCCTACTAATGTACCCATACTATGTCCATAAATAATATAATTTCCATGTCCAATATATGGCATCATTTGAATCAATATATCATCTACTATATGGTCAACCTGATCAAGTAAACTTTCCTTAAAACGACTTCCCCGTCCTGGGAGCTCCAAAGTAATCCATTCTACATTTTTAGAAATATACTTTTCAATACTATTAAAGCTATATTTATTACCTCCTGCAAAAGGGAGCGCTATTACTTTATTTCTCATTGTCAATTAAATCGGCTTTGTAAATTAATATGTGTGATAATTTGAAGAATTTAATTCAGAAATTTCCATACATTCGTTATTAATCAGCTCACTAGTAGCAACATGGCATTTATACTTATCATCTATCATAATCTCTTTGATGAAAAATTTTTCATCATCAATAATTGCTATGTTTTGTGCTATTTCAAAAGATTTTAGAGTTACAAAGAGACCTTTTCCACAACACTTTATCACAGCTTCTTTCTGTGTCCAATAATTATAAAATGAATCCAATTTATTGAATGATGTAGAAATTTTCAGCCATTCATTATTTGTCATTTGAGGCTGAAAATCTTCTATATCGACATCTCGTACTAGTTCAATATCTATTCCTATATCACACACATTAGTAACAGCACAAATAACCATTTCTCCCGAATGAGAAATATTAAAGTAAACGTCGTCATCTTCAATAAAAGGTTTTTTAAACTTATTATACTTTATGTCTAAATATTTTTTATAATCTTTATTAAAATTTACAGCTGCTTTACAAAGTAATATTCTTCCTAACAAGGATAGTTGTGCATCTTGCCACCGTTGAAAACCAGTTATTTTTTTTTGAAAATCAATTGGAAATCTAAACAAAAATTTTTCCATTAAATTTTTGTGATTTTCTTCTGATATAGAGGCATAATAGATATATGTCATTTTTTCTTACACAATATAAAGTAATACATTAAATTTATACTTTTTTTACACTTTTTGAAGATCGCTCTAAAATTTTTTTTGCAAGTTTAGGCGTATTTTACTTAATAACAAAATTTAATTAATATAATATTTTTTGTTAAAACACAAACAAACTATACAACTGAGAATGAAGTATATACAAATTGAAATAAGATTTTTATGACATTTTAACAAAAATGTTGTGTTTTTTTAACATATATTTAAGTAAATAACTATAATTTTGGGCACTTAAAACAACTTATTTATATGAAAAAAAAGCACTTAATAATTGCGATGTTATTCTCAATTTTCGCAGTTAATGCACAAAACGACAACTCTGAAATTGAAAAAAAAAATGAATTAAAGTTAAATGTGATAGCACTTGTTGCAAGTAGCTTTGAAGGAACGTACGAAAGAATCCTTAATGAAAAATCTTCTTTAGGTGTATCTGGAATGTACGTATTTAATAACCATAGCGAAGATGACTTAAATTATTCTTTATCACCATACTACAGAAGATATTTTGGAAAAAAAATTGCTTCCGGTTTTTTCCTTGAAGGATTTGGAATGTTAAGCAGCATTGATGGAAAAAAAGTATACGACCCTATTGATAATTCCAAATTCACAGAAGGTTCCGATGTATTTGATTTATCTATTGGTCTAGGCTTAGGGAGTAAATGGGTTACTAAAAGTGGTTTTATATTTGAAGCTAACCTTGGAATGGGAAAACTATTGTTTAATGCTGATAAGACTGACCATGACCATGTTGCAAGATTTGGTTTGCATGTCGGTTATAGGTTTTAAATAATCTAGTAAGAAACTTTCAATAGCTTAATAAACAATCGATAGTTTCTAATTTTTAAT
The DNA here is from genome assembly GCF_052113665.1 of Flavobacterium sp. W22_SRS_FK3. Classification (NCBI taxonomy): domain Bacteria; kingdom Pseudomonadati; phylum Bacteroidota; class Flavobacteriia; order Flavobacteriales; family Flavobacteriaceae; genus Flavobacterium; species Flavobacterium sp. W22_SRS_FK3. Next base: position 21,471 of record NZ_JBGQOF010000027.1, read on the forward strand.
TAAGAAATTTTAATTATTGTTTATTTACTAATAAATTTATTTAACTTTGATATTCAAAATAAATTATAACACTGATAAACACAAAGTTACGACTTTAAAAAAATGCATTAAATCTTAAAATTTAAGGTTCGTGGAAGAATCGTGGCGCAACACAGAAAAAAGTATAAAAAATGCAGTATATAAGAGGAATGAGCAAAAAGTTGCTATCCCTTGTTTCTCAGTGAATGGATTATAAAGAAACTTTTCAATTTCTACAAAAGAGCCAGAATTTACAGAGACGCTGTATTTTAAATTTTTATGGTATATTTGTAAAACAAAAAGAATAATAGAACTGCATATTAATTCGTTTGTATTTAATTTTTGTGCATTATTTAATATTGAAATTGCAAAATTTTGGATTTGGTGCAGAATCGGTGCACTTTAGTCAAAGACATTTTATAAACCAGTATAGACAGGACTTCAGCGATAAAGTTCGAATCCTGCTCTCCTCATCCCTAATAAATGCATACATAATTACCTACTAATTAAATTAAAGCGGTATGAAAAGTTTAATATCCCGACCAAATTTTGATTTGAATAATCTCAAAATTATTATATAATTTTACTAAAAACTAACCCGTTCTCTTTACATAGTACCAAATTTTATTTTCAAGAATTTTGTAAAAAGCTATTACATCTTAATAAATTTAAATATACATATGTTTTAACATTTTTTAACGTTTAACCCTTACGATATATACAAACCGCTCTAGAATTAAAATTCAAAATAATTATCTTACAAATCAATAGAAAAATAAGCCAATTTCTTTAAATCATTCATAAAATGCTTTGTAAAGTGTAAAATCGAGGTCACTCTTAAAAAGTTAAAACGAAAGTTTTAGCTTTTTTTTTGTTTTTATCGAGCTATTTAGTATGTTTTTTAACCTTCCAAAGCACAAACCACCCACAAGTACTAAGCTTAAAAGCATTATATTTATATTTAACAATAATTTTGTTTTATAAAATTCTAAGAATAGCCATAAGGAAAAATTCCACCCTAAAAAAGCACAAAAAATGCTTAACGATGAAGGTTTAGTGCTATTAAAAGAAGCAATTAAATTTTTAAACTTTCTAACATCTAAATTACTTATAAAATTGGTTTCAAATTATAATTTGCAACATCATATCCATTGGCTGATACCATTATAAGCATTATTTTTAAACTATAATTTTAAAAGCAAAAAGGCTGTTTTCCCCCCTTTTAAACCGCTTCTTATTTGTTTCCATCTCGCAAAAGAAAATGCAAAATGTAACACTAGTTCAAATTCGGAATCAGCCTTAAAATCTGATTTCAAATTAGGATCTGTTTGAAGCCATCTAATAGAAGCTGCTATTAAAATGACAGCGGCACACTTCCAATTTGGTACTTCTTTTGCTGACAATTTAGTTTATATAACGAAATAAAATCATGGAAAAACAAAACCACATACAATTGCAAATTAAACAGTTAAAAAAAATAACTTTACTACTAACGCTTGAAAATCAACATTTTAAACATTTTATGCCTTTTTTGATTAACAAATACCAAAACTATTATGAAAAGTAAATTATTCCTATTTCAATTACTACTGATTCTTCCCGTAAGCCTGATACAGGCTCAGGAAAAATCTTCCACAGGGAACTGGCCCGACAGAAGCGTTCTGCCTATTGAAGCATACCAGAAAGTTGGTAAAGTTGAACCTAATATTAAAGATTCAGATCCAATTGAATGGCCGAAAGAAATCAGCGCACCCGAAGGCGCGCCAAACGTATTGTTAATTCTAATTGACGATGTTGGTTTCGGGGCAACGTCAACATTTGGAGGTCCGGTCCCGACACCTAATTTTGATGCTCTTGCCAAAAACGGACTCAAGTACAACCGCTTTCACACCACGGCAGTATGTTCGCCTTCCAGAGCCGCACTTATAACGGGCCGGAACCATCATACTGCCGCTACAGGCATTATTATGGAATTTTCAACACCCTATCCCGGATATAACAGTCTGGTGCCAAAGAGTGTAGCCACAATTGGTAAAATACTGACAGACAACGGATACGGTACATCATGGTTTGGCAAAAACCACAATGTTCCAGATTGGCAGTCCACTCCGGCAGGTCCTTTTTATTTATGGCCGACCGGTTTAGGTTTTGAATATTTTTATGGATTTCTTGGTGCAGATGCTCATCAATTCAGACCTTCTTTAATTGAAGGGACAAAACCTATTGATCCTTATCTGGTTGACGGCAAGGTAGATCCGGACTACATTTTAGATAAAGATCTGGCCAATCATGCCATAAAATGGATTCAGACACAAAAAGCAGTATCACCAAAAAAACCTTTTTTTTCTTATTATACTCCAGGGACTGCCCATGCACCGCATCAGGCACCAAAAGACTGGATTGCTAAATTTAAAGGAAAATTTGATCAGGGCTTTGACAAGCAGCGTATTGCCACCTATGAAAATCAAAAGAAACTAGGAATCATTCCTCCAGATGCTAAACTGGCTCCAACTCCGGATGATTATCAAAGATGGGATAAGCTAAGCCCGGGCATGAAAAAAGTGGTAGCAAGGGAAATGGAAGTTTATGCAGCACAGCTGGCATACTGTGACGATCAAATTGGAAGAATAATCCAGTCCATTAAAGATTTAGGAGAACTGGACAACACCCTTATCATTTATATCATGGGAGATAATGGAGCGAGCGCGGAAGATCCAACTGGGCATGGATTGACAAGCGAAATTGGAATTATGGTAAATGGCGAAAAAGACACGGAAGAATTTATGCTGAAAAATTTAGATGAATTTGGTGGACCTTGGACACAGGAACATTATTCTCAAAGCTGGGCGCATGCTATGAATACTCCTTATCAATGGGATAAAAAAATAGCCTCACATTTAGGAGGTACCAGAACAGGGATGGTGATCTCATGGCCAAAAAGAATCAAGCAAACGGGTCAGATCCGTAGTCAATATGCACATATTACAGATATAGTTCCTACTATTCTTGAAGCCGCAAACATTCCTGCACCTACTTCTGTAGATGGATTTAAACAGCTGCCTATGGCAGGAAAAAGCCTTGTATACAGTTTTGACAATGCATCTGCCCCTGAAACGCATACCACACAATACTATGAGATTATAGCCAACAGGGGAATTTACAAAGACGGCTGGCTGGCTAATACAACCCCTAGAAACTTGCCCTGGCAGGGACATCCTATTCCGTCAGAAGATCCTATAAAAGATTATAAATGGGAATTGTATGATCTTAAGAAAGATTTCAGCCAGGTTGATAATCTTGCTGCCAAAAATCCTGAAAAGCTAAAAGAACTGCAGAAAGCCTTTTTAGAAGAAGGGAGAAAATTTAACGTATTTCCATTAGATGACCGTTATATCGACAGGGTAAATCCTGAAAACCGCCCGAATTTGAATAAAGGAAGAACTATTTATGTTTACCACGAAGGAAACTCCCGCATTACAGAGGGAATGGCTCCGAATATGAAAAACACTTCCTTCAGCATTACAGCTGATATTGAAGTAAAAGCTGGTGATGAAGGAATGATTATAACTCAAGGAGGTTATTTCGCCGGATTGGCTTTAATGCTTCAAAAAGGAAAACCAACTTTTGCCTATGCCTTTTCTCATTATCCGCAGTCAAAATGGTCTATCCAGTCTCCAGCTGCACTTACAGCCGGTAAACATAATGTTACTGTTAATTTTGATTATGCAGGAGGAGGAGCAGGAAAAGCTGCTAAAGTTACCTTACTGGTAGACGGCAAACAAGTCGCTACAGGAGATATCCCAAAAACAGTTCCAAGTAGATTCTCTGCCGATGAAACTTTAGATGTTGGCGAAGACTTTGGAACTCCAGTAAATAGAAGCTACGATGTACCATTTACTTTTCAGGGAGAGATTGAAAAGGTTACAGTAAATCTAAAACCTTAAATCACTCTTAAAGTAATTTTTCATAAATAACAAAAGAGGTATTTGCTGTCCTTTAACGGCCAGATCAAATACCTCTTTTTATATCTTGGGTAAAAACGAGGAATTTTATGCCTAACACTTTAAAAAAAGATAAAAAAAAGCCACTGGAAAATAGTGACTTTTTTGTCTTGAGAATGCAAAAAGTCAAAATCAGGACTTTTTATTAAAAGATTTAAACTTTTTAATCTTATCCCTTACAATGATAATAAAACTGTAAAGATCAAAATTAGCTTTAGTTATTTCAAAATCAAATTTGATTTTTTGAGTAGCGATAAATTTCAAAAATAATTTAACAAGAGCGAATGAAAATATAATATTACTTTAATATTTCTCGAATGCCAGTAAAAGAAAGTTTAAGAATAAAATTTTATTTTTTTTTCCGCCCCTGTTTTTTTGTTTTCATAAATGTAAAATTTTCTTCCCATAAAAAATGCCCCATATAGTGTCTAACTTTTTGGGGCATGTTCATATTGCTTACAGGCTTTTTTTATTGAAAAATTAAATTAATTATTTAGTGCATTCAATCTTAACACCCTTTTTATCATAACATTCTGTTGGTTTTCCATTGAACTTTTTGGTGAACTCAAAATACCCTTTAGAATTATTATATTGTATGTAATCAGGCACTATAATTTCATCTACAAGAATAGCTCCTTTACCATTAATTATGGTACGTTTATTATCCTCACCTGTTTTATTTACCATGTAATAATAGTCTGCATTTCTTATACGCCCAAAACTTTTTACATTTTCATATAAAAAAGTATGTGTTAAAGCACTATAAACATCATAAAGCGTATTATTGTCATCAATTTTCTTTGTAATCGAAAGCAAATTATTACATATTTGAACATCTGTCACTTTTTTACTTTCATCATACATTAAGTAGCCATCGTTGCTGGTATTAGAATTGCCCATATTATTGTACACTTCATAATATTTTTGATACTTAACCAAGGTCAGCTCTCCTTCTGATTTTAATTGCGTATAGAAATCTTTGTAAACAAAAGCTTTTTTAGCCAGGTTATAGAAGTTTTCTTTTCCTTGTTTGTTTTCAACAAAAAAAGTAATTCCATCATTCTGAAAGTACACTCTTTTATACTGATCTTCCAAGACTTTTTTACCACTAATACCTACAAGCGTAACATCCTGAAATCCTCCTAAAGCAAAGTAATTTTTTGGAGTACTATCGTCTAAACCATGAACTTCACCAATTAATTTATCGGTTTCAAATAAAACTTTATTGTTTGCTGGATTTATAAGAACATTTTTTCCGTTTAGTTCCCCAACAAGATAGCTGTTAACACGAAGTCCAGTTACTCTAGAATATCCTGACAGATCCGTAATTTTTTTTGTCTTTAATTCCATCAATTTACGTTTTCCACCTTCCTCATAATATATATATCCCGGAAGTATAAAACTAAGCTTAGAAACATCTTTGGGAAATAAAGTTTTTCCTTCTTCTGTAATAATATTTTGAGAGTCTAAACTAGCTGATACAATGATATAAGTATGATCTTCTGAATTATAAAAAGATTCCATTTGTCCATAATAATATTGTGAAAAATCAGGGCTAATGGTTTTTCCAGTACTATCGATAATTCTAATGTTTCTACATTTTGTCCAATCGTTTTCGTATTTACAAGCATCCGCTAGTACGCGATAATTGTTTTTAGTTACTGTTATTAAACGAGACCCCGTTGGAATCTTTTCTATATCTCCTTTTAAATTAATCAAATAAGCATCTAGATTTTCTTTGTAAAGCAAAAAACTATCGTACATAAAACCACGTTCTGTGCTTCTTGGTATTTTAAAATCATTACCACTTAAATTTATGCCTTGACTTTTTACTTTTGCAATAACTTCTTGTGATACGGGATTGGAAGGTGCTAGATTTAATATCACAAATGGGATGTCTGCCACTTCTTTAACTTCTAAAGCTTTGGTTGTAATTGTAGCCGTAGTAGGCTTTTTAGCGGGTTTGGGAGTTGTGCTTTTTTTCTGAGCGGAACTACTTAAGGCGGTTACGATTAAAATTGTTAATAAAAGTAGTTGTTTTTTCATATTTTGAGGATTAAAAATTTAAGTGAATATTTTTTGGCTTGTCTAATTTAAAAAAAACAGTATTATTATGAGCGTAAAGAACGTAAAGTAAATTAGCATCTACAAACAAAAACATAGCGAAAAAATGCTCTTTAAAAAACAAAAAAATCCTTATTCTTTCTTGAATAAGGATTTTTCGTTTAATTGCTTGAAAGGTGTTACTTTTGTGCCACAAAACATAAATCGAATAAAGTAATTCGTAGAGCCAAAGAAAGACAATCCCGCCTTAAATTAAAACATTCTTTTAAAATCCTCCATAAATCTTGTAAATTTATATATTAGTTTAATGCGATGAATCAATTGAGTTTGTATAATTTTTGCATGAATCACCAAGAGGACATCCAAACCAAATTCATAACGCCAATGAAAGACAGACACTACATATAGTAAGCCAATTTCTTCAAATCATTCATAAAATGGTTTGTAAATTGTAAACTAGACGTCACTACTCGGTACAAAAGAAAAATATCATCTTTTGTCCCTTTTTTTATCTTCTAACTCCTTGGCTAATCATATATGCAGACTCAATAATTTTGTTCACTCTAGTTATTTGTACTTTATTTTCTTGAATTGTAAAATTTTCAGGGTAAACCAAACCAATCAAACCTCAGGTATAAGATAGTCCATATCTAAATATGCTTGATTTATTTTAATTAGATTGTCAATCCCTTTATTCAGTATTGTTTCAATACTATGCATATCTTTTATAATTGACGATAATTCTCTTTCAAGGTTTGTAATTTGTATACCATAGTCCTCTTTCATCAATTTAATATCCAGCGCATAACTGAAGGGGCAGGTTCTACCGATGCAAGATAGATGGAACCATCTTCTTTAGACCATCTATCTTGCTTCTTTTTTTGCCCTTCTCATTCCATGAAATGTGTTTAAAGCCCTACGATCATTTTCTACTTCAGGAGCTGCAAGATAGAAAGCCAGCATCATTTTTTTTTCCGGAATTGACAAGACCCTATCTCTATAAAACAATTTCAAATAGTTTAGAAATTTCAAGACAAACTTCTTTTAAACTTGATTCTACATCAACAGAAAACACAACTCGCCTATATTTTGCATGGCATACAAAATGATATAACAAAACTATTCCTATTCAAATTTCGTATATCTAATTAAAATATTTATCATGGAAAAATTATCAATAATTTGTATTAAAATTCTGCAGACACTTTCTGGCAGATATGGCATGAGTTACACTTTAGAAGAGCTTACTAGTGTACTTTTTCCAGTTTTTAATGTAACAGCAACATTAAAAATTCATATATCCAATGAAATGGAAAACCAAGCAAGAGTTCTAGAAGCGTTGATGGTTTTGAATGATAATGGATATATTTTTTTAAATACAATCACCGACAAAAGTGTTATAACGATAAAAGGTCTAATCAAAGTAAATAATCTGATCTTTTGTAATTAACTTAAATTCTTAATAGTTTGTTTTTTTATAAAATATCTATTTTTATACTGGATGATACAAATTTAAGTAATGTGAGGAATAGCGTATCTGCGCCTGAGGTATTTTTATGATGCCAGTCTTTATATTAGTTGACTATATTTTTGGAGCTCAGACCACTTAAATAAATAATTGGTATATATTAGTTAAAAAAAATTAATCTAATCTTAAGCAAGTAAAAAAAATAAGATACCATACAATTCGTTATTTCGTATATATCTAAAACATAGTACTAAATGAAACTAATTACAATGTTCCTTTTGATAATGGTTCTTCCCATCAATTGGGAGCCTGACTTTAATAATGCAAAAAAAATTGCAAAGGAAAAAAACGAATTAATTCTATTGAACTTCTCCGGTTCAGATTGGTGCGGCCCTTGTATTGTGACTCGCAAAGACTATCTAGAGAATCAAGCATTCACAGATATGGCAAATGAAAATTTAGTATTGGTTAATGCTGATTTTCCGAGAAAAAAGAAAAACATAGGAACACCTGAACAAGTAAAACGAAACGAAGACTTAGCTGAAATTTATAACAAAGAAGGAAGTTTTCCTCTAACACTTCTTCTGGATGCTGATGGTAAAGTAATAAAAACCTGGCATGGAAAACCGGAAACTACTCCTGAATTATGGACAGCAGAAATAAAAGCGATCTGTGACAGCCGAAAATAATATATCCAAAGACCAAAAATATTCACAATCCTTAAAACTCATGGGGAACAGCTTTACTATTACAGTTGTAGCTGAAAATGAGAAAATTGGGAATAAGAATATTAATGTCGCCATTGAAGAAATCAGACGGATTGAAAAACTGCTGACTACTTATAAAGATGAAAGTCAAACGAATCTCATTAACAACAATGCCGGAATTAAAGCGGTTAAAGTAGATCAGGAGGTTTTTAATCTTGTCGAACGATCAATTGGGATTTCGAAAATTACCCAAGGTGCTTTTGATATTTCTTACGGAAGTATCGATAAAGGGCTTTGGAATTTTGATAAAACAATGACCAAGCTTCCAGATGCTGAAACGGCTTTGAAAATGGTGCATCTTATTGATTACAGAAATATCATTTTAGATAATAAACATACAACCGTATTTTTGAAAGAAAAAGGAATGCGGATTGGTTTTGGCGGTATTGGTAAAGGATATGCTGCTGAAATGGCAAAGCAGATTCTCCTCAAGAACAATGTTCAGAGCGGTATTATAAATGCCAGCGGAGATCTTTGTGCATGGGGATTACAGCCTAATGGCAAAAAATGGACTATTGGCGTGGCAGATCCTGATTTACCAAATGCTGCATTCTCTTATATGGAAATATCCAATAAAGCAGTGGCAACATCTGGAAATTATGAAAAGTTCGTAACTATTAACGGCAAAAAATATTCGCATACAATTGACCCAAAAACAGGGCTGCCGATAACTGGAATAAAAAGCGTTAGCATTATCGCTTCAAATGCAGAATTTGCAGATGCAATGGCAACTCCAATAGCGGTTATGGGAATCAAAGCAGGCTTATTTTTAATAGATCAGATACCAGATCTATATTGTATTATCATCGACGACAATAATAAAATTTACACTTCTAAAAACATTAACCTGAAATGAAAAAGCCAAAGCAAAAAAATCTCGTATTGCTATGCAGTATTGCTTTTATCGGCATACTGTTCTCTTCTTGCACTTCGGTAAAAGAATACCAGAAAGGAAAAATCAACGATTCTGAAATGGTACTTTCTAATCGAAAAATCGAAAAGACAGAACTCAGCTTTCAATCCTACCGTGAAGGAGCTTCCGGTGCAAATTCCGGAAAAAGCGGCGGTGGCTGCGGTTGCAACTAAAAATCATACCATTAAAAAATGAAAAGAATATTCATAACAGGGTTTGCTTTATTGGCTTTATTTCAGATGAGAGCACAAAATGTTCCTACTGATTCAACCAGTTACAAAAGCAAAAAATTAAAATTGGAAGAGGTTAATTTAGTTTCAAGCTACTATAAGCAAGATGGAAACAATTCAGCTGTTACAGGCGGAATAGGTTCAGAACATCTTACCGATATTGCCAATACTATAGATGTTAAATTAGTGAAATACGGAGAAACCGGAATCAAACATACTTTTGATATAGAAGCAGGAATTGATCATTATACTTCTGCTTCGTCAGACATGATTGATTTAAGCGCCAACTCATCGGCATCTTCTTCAGACAACCGCTTCTACCCTTCTTTGACTTATATTAGAGAAAATGAAGCAGCAGGAAGAACAATTGGAATTGGAGTTTCTTCTTCTTCTGAATTTGATTATCAGTCTTTTGGTGGTAATATTAGTTTCTCTCAAAAAACAAAAGACAGAAATGGAGAATTTACAGCTAAATTTCAAACCTTTATTGATCAGCTGAAATTAATAGAACCCTTAGAGCTTCGCGATCCCACAAATGAAAGTTACGGAAGCGCCAACCGAAATACTTTTGCAGGAACTTTGAGCTATTCTCAGATAGTTAACAAAAATTTGCAGGTAATGCTTGTTGGGGATGTTATCAGCCAAAACGGCTATTTAAGTCTGCCTTTTCACAGGGTTTATTTTGCAGATGGTTCAGTGCATCAGGAAAAGATGCCAGATACAAGACTCAAAATTCCACTAGGAATAAGGGCAAGTTATTTCTTAGGAGATAATGTAATTATTCGTGCTTATTACCGATATTATAGTGATGACTGGAGCTTAAAAGCACATACTGCTGATCTAGAAATTCCTGTAAAATTAACTCAGGCGTTTTCAGTAAGTCCGTTTTACAGATATTACACCCAAACCGGAACGAAGTATTTCAAACCTCATGGCGCACATACTTCAGCTGATGAATTCTATACTAGCAACTATGATTTATCCAAGTTTGACAGTGGTTTCTTTGGAATGGGAATGAGGTTTACACCTATTAATGGAGTATTTGGCCTTAAACACTGGAATACTTTAGAGATTCGCTATGGGCATTATACAAGAACTACTAATATGACTTCGGATATTATAAGCATTAATATTAAATATAAATAACAGACAATCAATAACTTATTTTTAAATAAATTTCAGGCAGGTTTCTTGTTTTATCAAATACATTAAAAATTAAAATAATTATGTTGCTAACTCACTTGAATGTAAACTAATTTCTTTAAATCTTGCATAAAATGCCTGTAATTGTTAACAGAGCTCACTCTACGAGACAAAAGATAAAAATTATCTTTTGTCTCGTTTTTTTTTTGCAGCTTAGCTCTCCGTTAATTAATTACGTCCTCAATAGTAATTCTTCATCAGCTTTAATTTTTGATATTAAGATAAGATCTCTGGATTTACTTAATTTAAGCTCATAATCTTTATTTGTTCAACAAGTCTTGTTTTCTGTTTACTGGCTTAATTTGCTAATTTACGATGGGTGTTATATAAGATCGAGTTGTGTAATTTTTTAACTTCAGGTACAGGCTGATATTTTTAAGGTCTTCTATAAACAATCAATTAGCCGTTTAGAATTAATTCTAAATTTACTTTGTGTCTCACATTGGTAATAATAGTTTGTCTTCATTTATAAGGCTTTTGTATACAATCTGTGTAATTAAAATATAGAATTTCTCTAATAATTCTTAAAAAAGTTATTATATTGCTAAAGAATAGGAAGAGAATTACAAAAAACAACCGTACGGCTTTGCAAAATGATTTTGTGGTATTTTAAGATCCTGCAATAGCTACTCTGGCATTATAATATAGGCTTTAGACTATGAATTGCATTATTATTGACGACGAGGAAATGGCTAGAGCCATCATTAAAAAAATGATTGAGAACACTCCACAATTAAACTTGTTACAAGAGTTCTCAAATGCTATCCATGCCATAAAATACTTAAATCAAAATGAAGTCGATTTGATTTTTCTTGATATTCACATGCCTGACTTTACAGGTTTTGATTTTATACAGACAATTAAAAGTCCTCCTAAAATTATACTGGTAACTTCTGATAAAAATTTTGCTATTGAAGCTTTTGAATATAAATGCATCGTTGATTATTTAGTAAAACCTATTGCCGAAGATCGTTTTGTAAAAGCAATTCAGAAAGCAAATGATAGGTCTGTATCGACAGAAACAATTATAAGTAAAGATTCGGTTGATGATCCTGCAAACGAATTTTACATTAATATTGATCGTCGTTTAATCAAAATTGAATTTGCATTAGTCACTATTGTTGAAGCAAAAGGAGATTATATTCACATTAAGACAGAAAATAAAAATTATATTGTTCACTCCACACTTAAAAAAATTGAGGACAAATTACCTAAAGACCTTTTTTTGAAAGTACATCGTTCCTTTATTATAAATACAAAAAAAATCATTGATATCGAAGACAATAGTGTTTTGATTGGTAAAGATGTTATCCCTGTAAGCCGAGCTAACCGCCCTGATTTAATGAAACGGTTGAATTTATTGTAGATTTTAATAAAAATAGAAGGCTGCTTTTCTATTCCTAATCCTTAAAAGTTTCTATTTCGTGTTTTTTGAGACTTTGAATACTGGCTTAGATGCTAACATCCATCTTAAGCGCAAACCAATTTCTGTATATTGAAATCCAGCCGCAGTAGCTGAAGCAATATTACTTTTAACCCCATAAATATTAGCCAAAAAACGATCTGAAAATTTATACCCAAATTTGGATTGCACTCGATAAGTAGATTGCTTACCATCATTTTCAATATATTGAAACCCTGTAGCAGCAGTTAGCGTATAAAAAACAGTTTTACTTTCGGCTGCTTTTTCATCCTTCAGAAAATCAATAAAAATCTCATAGGCATTAAATTTATGTGGACTAAAATAAATGGTTGGCACCTGATCTTTAAAAGTTATAAATTGATAATTAAAACCCGCTTTCAAAATGGGCTTAGATAAGAAGTTATAATATAATGAGGTAAATAATAAGTTTCGCTGATTATTATCACTTTGTGAAGTGAAGAAATATTGTGTAAACCACCCTAGTTTAAAGTTCGTACCAATATTATAATTGAAATAAAAATTATTAGCTGTTATTTCACGACTAACCAAATCAGCATTAAAATTCTGAATATCTCTCTTATAGCCTACTTCTAAATCCTGTAATTTTAAGGGCTTAATTTTAAAAAATATGTCAGCTAATAATTGGCTGTAATTATTGGTAAAAGAGTTAGCATTACTTGATCCAATTAAAATATTAAAATTTATTTTGGGATGAAATTTCCACTGTGTGCCTATTTTGAAATCATTAGAGACAGACGAATTTTTAGTGACTGTATTTTCGGTTTTTCTGTATTGATAAGTTCCTATAAAGAACCATTTTGTAGATACTGGAAAAACCACTAAAGTATTAGTTGCATAAGCTTCATTCTTTCCATTATCGAATGAATAACTTAACTTCTCCTCTACACTGGGTGTGAAATTTTCATTTAATTTTTTTAGAAATCCTACAGCATCTTTTTGGTTTTCAAATATTTTCAAGGTAGTATCAACTGTTTCATAAGCTTTTAATGGTTCGCCATCTGCATAGTAAGCATTAGATATTCCTAAGTTTCCATCAAATGATTTTGCATCGTTGATCAATATGTTTTGGTAGTCCGAAATACTTGCTTTAAAATCACTTCGATACATTCCTAAAGTTGCAGAAAGTGCTAATACCCAATTTTCATTTGGATTACTAACTTTATATTGATTAATTTTAGTTTCTGCTTCTTTGTATTTTTTATTCCAAATTAAAGCCTGAACATAACGCTCTTTTGTTTGATTTTGTAGTTTTACATCCTCAATCATTTCGCTTTTTTCTATTGCTTTTTCTGATATAGATAAAGCTTCTCTATTTCTTTCGGCTATATGTGCAACTAATGACAACCCATTCAAAGCTATTAAACTATCATTTTTGGTAACCGCTAAATCATGATATGCTTTTATTGCATTTTTTTGATCTTTTGTTATTAGATAAATATTGGCTTTATTCATTAATGTTTCCTTATCCTTTGGAAAATCCTCGAGATTTTCATCCAATAATGCAAGTGCCTTTGTATAACCTTGTTGTTGTACAAATTGATTAGCATATCCCAGTCGAATGTATTTCTTAGAAATCAAAGCATTAGGATTTTTAACAGAAACTGTCAATGCCTTATTTACATATTCTAAAGCTTCTTTGTATTCTTTTAAATTTGACAAAGTATTAGCATAACCTAATAGAGCAGGAAAACTTTCAGGATGTTTTGTTATTAAGCTAAAGTAATAAGGCTTTGCCTCAGCATAATTTTTATTCCATAACATGCATTCAGCATAATTCAGTTGGATTTCGAAATCATCTGGATATGTTTTTAATAATTCGGAAAAAATTACCATAGCCTTTTCAGGACTCGAACTTAATCCAACAGCTCTCCCATAACATAGTTTTGCTGTTTTATTATCAGGATAAGATTTTAAAATTTCTTTGAAAAAAGTTTCTGCCTGAGCAAATTCTCCTTTTTCCAGATTCGTAAAACCCTCTTGCATATCTTGTGCCTGAACTGATAATCCAAAAAGAAAACCAAAAACTAAGATTATTTGCTTTTTTATGTTCATTTGTCAGCTTATAATTTGTAATTAACTGCAAGTTAAGTATAAACATTGATTATTCATCTACAGTAAACTGCTGTTCAGCCAAAAAAACGAAATATTTTTTATAATCAGCTTAGATTTGAGTCAGAATTAAAGGCATAAAAAATTAATTCCAAAAACAAATTGAAATTCTGCAGTTATTACTTTTTCATTAAATAACATTCTTGATTTAGTAAACACTCAGAATTAGATTATTTATTAACAAATATGAAGTTTCATTCAAATACCACTGAAAATGAAAGCAACGATCCCTCTAGAAATAAAAATCTGAGCAATATTTAATGTTCTCAGCAATTCTTGTTACTATTGGAAAAACTTTTTATAATTCGATTGTTTAGAAAAGTTCAGAGTCAAAAAATTCTATCGAAGCTTTTTTTGATTGAGATTCTTTTGCTCTTTTCATTACTCCGAATGATGCTTTATATTGTTAATAATTTTACAATTATTTATTCTGTCTTTTAAGTATAAAAACAACTTGCTTTTTCTTTATAATTCGAATCTTTTATTATTTAATGTTAATAATAAATTCAAAAAGCATTTACCTTTCATGAAGGCCTTTATAATACTAAAACTAATTATATATAATTGTTGTAGTTTTATAAAAGATATTTTTTTTAAAAGTTCAATAATTTATGTAGAAAAAAGAAGGTTTTTTTTTTCCTTCAGCATCAATAAACCCAAACTGCTTTTGCTTGTTTTTTATCCACGGCCATTTTCCAGCAACTTTATCTGGAACTTTTGGAAAATCATATAAAGTCCAAGAAACAAATGCAAGTTGTTTCTTTTTGAATATAGATTGCATTTTTTTATGATACTCCGCCTGATCCTCTTTTGAATTGCCAAACCAACTCCAAAGTCCACGATTGGAGGAAAGCCCAAATTCTTGCATTACCAAAGGCTTTTTGGTTGCTTTTTCTAAAACAGCAAGTTTGTCTTCAAAAAGCGAAATGTCTTCATAATAATGATACGAAACAAAATCTACCTTATCTTTTAGTATCTCTCCCGATGCAATATTAGAATATCCAATAGTAACCAAATGATTAGGATCGATTTTTTTGACTATTGCAATCATTTCTTCCAACCACGGCTTTACATTTTGTTGCCCGCGCGATTGAAAATCTAGATCAGGCTCGTTTTTAATATCCCAAGCAATAATATTTTTGCAGTCCTTAAAAGTCATTACAATTTTCTCTGCATGTCGATGCGTTAAAGTCCAGCTTTCTGGAGCATAATCTCCATAAAAATCGAATAATGTAACGATTACAGCTAGTTTTTTTTCTTCGGCCAAGTCTAAAACTATTTTTAGCTTGTCTAATTTATCTTGTAAAACCTCTGCTTTACCAAATTCTTCATAAGGAACAAAAATCCTAATCGTATTGAGTTTTGCTTTTGTAATAATCTCAAAATCAGCAGCTATCGTATCTCTATTAAATTTATTTCCAAACATATCCCAAGCAGAATTTTTAGGATAATAATTAATGCCTTTTATGATGTAGGGAACACCATTTTTTAAAATTTCATTTCCTTTTACCGTGTATATTTTTTTATTTAATTCTACAGCAACCAAACTCTTTTCTTTTTGCATCCGAACATAATGTCGAATACGCCAAAAACCATCCTCAAGCAGCATTAAAACCTTATAATTTGCGGTATCCCTAACAGAAGTTATAAGCTTGTTATCTTGATAAATATTTTGAAATTCAACTACATTTTTATCGGTAAAAACGACTTGTTGGCCGTCTTCGCTATAAAAATCTAAGGATGCATGATGTTCTATTGTTGTACTCTGGATCGAAATTTTTTTAGCCTTATTATAGGCTATAATTTGTTCTAATTGCTTTCTCGAACTTTCTGTAAAATAATCGTCAATTCCATCATTGACATTGTTTTTAAGAGCATTATTTTTTATTACATAAGAAAACAAATAATGTTTCTCAATTTTCTGGATGGTTTGATTTTCCATCCGCCTACCTTGATTTTTGAAGGTTTCCCAAGTTACTTTTGGTAAATATGTATCTGAAGTCTCTTTCTCTAAATGCAGCATCGAACTTCTATCTGCTCCCGAATTTAAGTAGCCCAAAATTTCACTCATTCCAAATAATACTAAAATATTAATCGCAATAAATGAAACTATTAAAATTGCTCGATAATTATTTTTATTGTTAATTACTATCATAATTTTTTTCTTCTACTTTTTGAATACTTCCTAAGGTTGAAATTTCAAATGAATATTTTTTTTCTTTATAATATTCAGATGAAATAGTAAAAACAGCATGGCCTTTTACGCTATCTTCTTGCAAAGTTGCTACGAGTTGATTATGATGATACACTTTTAGAGTCACTTTAATTCCGTCTGGAACTAACTGATTCATAAAACTACGCAACGGACCGATTATTATAGTGCGCTTATCTTTTGAAAATTCAAATTCAATTTTCGGATTAATCGGTTTGTAGTTAATTGCTATAGAATTACTTTCTGCTATTCCCGCCACATACGCTTTTGCAGTATAAACATCTTGGTGATCAGGATGCAAAATCTGAGCGGTTGCTACTCCGTTTATAGTTGTGCCAAATGATTTTAAAACCATATTACTACTTGTAGAAATCACAAATAACACCATGGTTCCGTCGCTTACAACGTTACCAAATTTGTCTTTAATAATAGTGGTTTTTAAGGTCGTAATTTGATTTCCATCTGCATATTGATGATTTCTAGTAAAAGAAATTATGAAATTTGTAGCGATTCCAGGAAAAATTACAGCGTCAAATTCTTTAGTAATGGTAGCATTGCATTGAGCAGAAACCAAAACTATTCCAGCTTTTGTAGGAGCATCAATTATTTTCCAAGCAATGAGATTTTTCGTTTTTACCGTTTGATTTGTAATAGTATTTAAAAACTGACTTCTAATAATTACAGGAGTATTTTCTGGTTTCGGATTATCAAAGCCATCTGTCGGAATGGTAACGTACATTACAAAATGACCATCTCCTACCAACGTACTTGGTGGGCCTAAATAATTTTCGATATCCGTTTTAGTGTCGTTATTAGGCAAAATTTCAAAGTTTCCCTGTAGTTTGTTTTCTCCGTTTACAACCAAAAACCAATCAATACGACCCGATTTTTTAGCATAACTTTTAGGGAGGGCAAAAGTTAATTTATCATTTTTTATGGTGCCATCTAAAAGCGTTTTCCCTAAAGAATGAATTAAAAACAACTGCGGTCTATTTGACGAATTTACCTTAAAATCTAAGGCTATTTTGGCACCCGCTATAAAAGTCTTCTGTTGGGTCATTAATACAATAGTACCCGCTTGTTTTTTAGGCAATAAAGTGACTGATACCAATAATATGGTAAACAAACAAAAACAAAATATAGAGATTTTATTCTTCATTATCTAGGATTTCCAATATAATTATTGATTTCAATTTTAATAAACGAATACCCTTTATGTCCTTTAACCCTTTGCATTTGTTCACTTTCTTGTTTACTGTTTCGTGCCGGAATTACCGCACGAGCAAGAGCTTCTGATTTTAAACCATTTACAAAACAATTTTCCGTTGAAGATTTTATAATAACAGGATTCAAATCCCTTGGCAAATTATAAGTAAAATATTGCTTACGCTGAATGCGAACGCCCTCTTTTATAAACTGATCATCAACATAAACCAATTCTTTTTTATCATTGTAATACGAAATTAAGAGCTCAGGAATGGTTACTTCTTGAATTCCGTAATTGAATAAAGTACCTTTGATCTGGTTGTTATCTATCACTAAATCTGAAATAGCAACCGAATTATACAAATCTGTGGTTGCGACATTTCCAGCACTTTGAATATCAAATGTAGCGGGAATATTTTTCAATTCTTTTGGTGTAAATTCATTAGGGTTAAAAGTTGTTGGTTTTACATCAGTTGGCTTTAACCACGCAATATCTTCAAAATTCACCTTAAAACTCGTGACTTCTTTTGGCATCAACTTATGTTTAATAGTATACTTTGCGTTGAATACGGCAATCGATTTATCATTTCGATCATATAAAGTAGCTTTCAATACAACATCTGCAGGAACATTATCTATATTTTGAACTTCACCAATCACGATATATTGACTGTCAATTTTCACCAAACTTGCCGATATAATTTCTAAATCTGGTTGGCGTAGTACATCTTCATGATAAGTCTGTTGGGTAGTTATCTTTCGTCTCCCTTGCTTGTAATACGAATTGATATTGTCTGAAATAAATTCGTCTGGAGGAATATCGGTATCTTTTTTATCTGGAATAATAAACCATTTCCCTTTTATTTTATGAACGTTATGTGTGTACTTTTTTTCAATTAATTCTAATGGTGTAACCCATTTGGTCGTAGCAATAACTCTGGCTTTGTCTTTACTTTGCTGAACAATTTTAGTTTCTATAGCATCTAACTTGGCGTAAGAATTAAGAATACCATCAGAAACAGAAATTTCCAGCATAAACTGAGCCACCGAGTATTCTTTTTTAGGAACAACATAAGAGTGCGCTTTATCATAAAACTTAAAATCTAGAGCATCATAATACGCTTTTACAACATTTTCAGGACTAATCTGCGTAGCATTTTTGATGTAAATGCGGTATACTCCAAAGCTTATAATTAGCAGTAAAATACCTGTCCAAATGTGTAGAAATTTTATCATCGCTCTTGGAAAATTAGCATAAACAATTCCATACTTATTGAAAGAAGGTTTTTCTAAATGCTTTATTTTTAAGGCCTGCAACCAAATCATCTGAACATTAAGTATAAAAGCCAAAAGAATGGTTAACATCGGAATAATTCCCCACATTAATTTCAAATAAATCGGTACTTCATCTTTTGGAAGAATTTTAGACAAGGGCTGCACATTTAGTTTTTCCCACACCATTATACCATTTTCTAATTGTGATAATCGATGCCAACCGCAGAAATAGAGAATTGGATCGTAGAATTTATCGTTAGAAAAAACATATTTCAAATTGTATTTTTCAGGAACCGTAAGAAATTGTTGTAAGGAACCAATACCTTCAAGTCCTCGAAATTTGGAGTTTTCCAGCCGTTCTACTGCACGAGAAGTTAATTCTGGTAATCTTCTTGCAGAATGGTAATTTCCATCAACCGTCATTGCCTTTGTTTGTGTCGATAAGTAGGCCATCTGATCGCCAAAACCTAATGGTAGAAACCTCCAATGATCATGCTGATCCTGATTTAAGAAATTGACAATTGGCAAAAAGTTAATTTTTTGCGGTTGCAAGGGTCTAAAATACCCTAACGTCATGGTAAAAACTCCAAAAAACAAAAAGCAACCAGCAAATAACCCGCCTACGATCCTCCTATAAACACTCCCAAATTTTACTTGCAAAGCCGTTCTTAAGTCACCTTCAACTAATCGGTACACAAATTCACCAAAAATGGGCAAACTCATTATAGAAGCCCAAAGTGTAAAGCGATCCAAGGTTAGGATATTAAAAGCATTTTCTCCTAAAATTGCTAAGGGAATTGGAGTTGTTCCGCCCGTTCCTAAAACAGTGAGCAAGGTTAAGGATAATCCGAAAAAAATATACCTTTTGCTGTAATATCTATAAAATATATAAGGCAATATAAAAAGTAATATTCCCCAAGGTATCAAGAAGAACATCAAGCCCGAAGAGGTTACTTCTATAAAATTGTCGCGACTCCCATGCGGAATAGGAACCTGAGTGATGGGATTGGCTTTAGAATTAATCCAGTACGGCAGTATACAAAATACTAGCAGAAAAACGGCGCTACCACAGAAAAGAATAATCCGTTTTAATAATGATAGAAATGTTTTATAGAATATTTTGAATGTGATTTCCTTGAATGAATTGACATTTTCGCGAGCAGTATCCATTACTATCATACCGATTAAAGGCGAAACAAAAAATACCATTCCAAATAAAGGTGTAACATGATGCGAACAAACGGTTACGGCCATCAAAGACAGAGAGGTGAAGTAATATTTCTTTTTGCCTGTTTTGATAAAAAGATAAATCTCTGGAAGTGCATGCATTAAAACAGAAACTCCAATTATACTGGGTAGCTGTCCAAAAATATGCAATGTTTCCACAAAAGAAGAAGAAACCACCGCCAGAATAGCAGAATAGCCTGCAACAGTTCGATTTCCAGTTATTAAAAGTGAAAATCTAAAAGCTCCTGTAATGAATAAAATAATTCCAACAATTGCCACAGTAAACATGCCAAATTTCAAACCACCAATTAAAGAAAGTAACCCAATGGTTTGGTGCACTAATGGAGGATAACTCATCACATTAAAACCCGTGTACCAACTATAATTCCAAGGTTCAAACCAACTGTGGGCATAATGATTTCCGAAAAACATGTGAATTAGAGCGTCGTAAGTACTTTCTAAAGTAAAAAAAATAGCGCTGCCATGGAAAGTCAATCCAAAAATCAGGGCTACTATCAAGTATTTATTAGAAGTTTCTTTCAATCGCTCTTATTGTAAATGATTATTTTTGTAAATATAGGGATATCCTTTTACAGACAAACACTAACTAACTGTACAACCTAACTGTACAACATGATTTTTCATAGAATGAAATGCAATAATTATCTAATTTTAAAATCGATCTTTTTGATATTTTTAAGTTTGAAAGAGATTAACAATCAAAAAAATAAATTTAGTTAATTAATCTTGGTAAAAGGAAATTTACATTATAAATTCTCTTTTGTTTTTTTTGCTAAAGTTTTTCTTATTTTTCTTATATTTGAATATACAAATACATTTTTTAAAGCTTTTATATCCAATTTATTAAATACAAAAAAATTAAATTGAACATTAAAAAAACTCACAAAAAGATCTCTCAAGAGCAAACTTTCATGCTTACCATTTTATTTGTAAACGGTGGCAACTATTTATACAATCTGCTCTTAGGAAGAATACTTGGTCCATCTGAGTTTGCTGATGCTGCAATTTTAATAACTTTACTTTTAGTGTTGTCTTTTGTAGGGATGACTTTTCAGATCACTACCGCTAAATATGCCGTTTTATTTGAAGGAACCGACCTGAGTTTGTTTTTAAAATTTATTTTTAAGTACTCATTGCTTTTCGGTTTTTTATTTGGTTTTACCATAATCTTTTTCAATGGTCAATTGCAGGAAACTTTTAATACCAAAACATCACTAATGTTTATTGTTTTTGGATTTGGTCTTCCAATGTATTTTATAATGAGCATTAATAGAGGTCTATATCAGGGCAAAAATGATCTTAGAAATTTATCCAAAACCTATTATTTTGAAATGTTATGCCGATTAATTTTAACCATTTCACTACTCTTCATTTTACCAGAAATTCAATCATCAGTAATTATCTCAATAGGTATTTTGGTTTCATTTATATTTGGATTAATTCCTTTGCAAAGATCAATACTTTACAAAAATAAAAATTTAGAAAATAAAGGTTTATATACCAAACCAATTGTTACATTTTTCGCTTTAACAGCCTTTTATGAATTAACGCAAATTATCATTAACAATAGTGATATTATGTTGGTTAAACATTATTTTAATAATGAAAAAGCGGGCTTATATGCTTCTCTAGCATTAATAGGCAGGGTTGTATATTTTGTCGCTTGGATGTTTGTAATGCTTCTTTTGCCTAAAGTAATACAGTTAAAAAAACAAGGATTTGATACATTGCCAATTCTATTAAAATATGTCCTGTACATCGTTTGCTTGTCAACAATAATTGTTTTGGTTTCATTTTTATTTCCAGAAGTTGTAGTACGATTAATGTTTGGCGAGAAATACCTGCCCATAGCTTTCTTGTTATGGAAATATGCATTAGCAACTTCGATTTTTGCTATTGCAAATATTTTCGCATACTATTTTCTTTCAATAAATAAATATATTCCCGTAATAATATCAGCCTTTCTGGGACTTACACAAATAATTTTAATAGTTCTATATCATAATTCTCTGGAACAGGTTGTTGCTATGCAAATTATTGCAATGATAGTTTTATTACTATTTCAATTGAGTTTTTTCTTTTTAAACAACAATAAAAAGTGATGTTTTAAAATATGAAAGTAGCAGTAGTAACCGCATTTCCGCCAAGTAAAGTTACATTAAATGAATATGGTTATCATTTGGTAAAAAACTTTGTTCAAAACTCAGAAGTAACTGAATTAATTTTATTATCGGATAAAACGTCTGAAGCTAAACAATTAGATTTTAACCAAAAAGAAAAGGTAAAAGTTAAAGAATGTTGGAGATTTAATAGTTACACTAGTATTTTTTCTGTTATTAATGCAGTTCTACAAGAACAGCCAGATGTGATTTTGTTTAATCTTCAGTTTGTGAAATTTGGAGACAAAAAAATACCTTCTGCCTTAGGATTATTGTTACCCATGATTTTAAGATTTTTTGGGTACAAAACAGTGGTGTTATTACACAATATCTTAGAACAAGTTGATCTAGAAAAAGCGGGATTCACGCAGAGTAAATTCATGCAAAAGATCTATAATTTTATTGGAACTAACATTACTAGGTGCATTTTAAAAGCCAATAAAGTGGCTGTAACTATTCATAAATATGTGGATGTTTTAAATGCTAAATACCATACCCAAAATGTAATGCTAATACCTCATGGGACATTCGAATCGGTCAAAAATCCTAATTTTGAAATTAAATCTGGCCCTAAACAAATTATGGCTTTTGGAAAATTTGGAACCTACAAAAAAGTTGAAATTTTAATTGAAGCAGTTGAAATTGTTCGAAAAACAAATCCAGCAAAATTAGAGGTAGTAATTGCAGGAACTGATAGTCCAAACACACCTGGATATTTATATGCTGTACAAGAAAAATACAAAAACGTTGAGGGAACTATTTTTACCGGATATGTTGAAGAAAATGATGTAGAAAGAATTTTTACTGATAGTACAATTGTAGTATTCCCTTATA
>NZ_JBGQOF010000028.1:0-43845 GCF_052113665.1 Flavobacterium sp. W22_SRS_FK3
AGGCTTTATTTGAATTGCAGTATCCCAAATTTTGAAGATTTAAATCGAAAAAAGAGGTTTTTTCACAGCCTGACGTTGTTCTGCTTCTTCCCAAGAACTTGCTTCTTTTTCATTTGAAAGATATTTTTCTCTTTCTTCAGCAACTAAATCATAATGAGAATCGGAAACAATTGATTTCTTTTCGTCATGGTTTATAGCATCAAAAACACTTTCTAGAATTTCTAATTTAGAATCATCTTCAATGAACTTTCCAAAATCCTTTATAAGCTTACGTCTTAATTCTTTTGTTTCCATTATCGTTGCATTTTAAATCAAATTTAATTCTTTTTGGTTTATAAATTTAACCTCAAAGTTTTATTTTTTAATCTCGCAATCCCGATAGCTATCGCGAATGCGAGATTATCCTAAAAACTTTTGACCCTTTGTTCCTCTGAACCTTCCTAAAAAATCACCGTCGAATTCTTTACCTCACTAATCATAAAAGTACTTTGTGTGCTACCTATGTGTTGCAAAGTAGTGAGTTTGGTTACTAAAAATTCTCTGTAAGCTTCCATATCTTTTACCAAAACTTTCAGGATATAATCGTAGTCACCGCTTACGTGATGACATTCTAAAACTTCGTTGAGTTTGATGACTTCGCTTTCGAATTTGGTTAGGAACTCTTTGGTGTGCTGAATGAGTTTTAAATGACAAAAAACCACAAAACCTTTTTCGATTTTAGTTTTATCGACTAATGCTACGTAGTTTTTTATGATTCCTTCTCGCTCTAACTTTTTAATGCGCTCGTAAACTGCTGTTACGGATAAATTAAGTTTTAAAGACAATTCTTTATTTGTTTTTTTACTGTCGGTTTGCAGTAAAACCAAGAGTTTTTTATCGGTGGCGTCTAAAGTCATTTTAGTTGATGGTTTTTGGTTAATAGTTGACAGTTTATTGAAGCGAAAGAAAATCTATTGAATTATATTTTTTGTTTCAAATTTAGAATAATAATCACAAAAAATCCATTTTAATAGTTTTAAAATCTAATTATTCACTTTATAGTTGACTAATTTTCTAATTATCTCTTATTTTGAATAGTATTTCTTTTGAAAACTAGAGCATAGCCCTGATAGAAGTGGAAATCCTTTTGTGCCGGAGGTTGGCACAAAAGATTGAAACGGATAGCAGGAAATAGCTCCTAAAAATTAACACTAGATTCAAACAACTTGAAACCTGACACGAGGCTTTAGCTAAACTGGCGAAGCAAACTTGAAACAAAAAAACCAACTATATGAAAAGCTTTAACCCAGCGGACAAAATTCAGGATTTGCAGTACTTTGGTGAATTTGGCGGCGTAAATCCGTCAATTTCTGACTCTTCGACCTATACTTTTCTTTCAGCAAAAACTATGTTTGATACTTTTGAAGGAAATATGGAAGGCTGTTATTTGTATTCGCGCCATTCGTCGCCTAGTAATTTGTATTTGGATCAGGCTTTGGCAGCGATGGAAGGAACGGAAACAGCAAATGTTTCTGCTTCGGGAATGGGAGCGATTACGCCCACTCTACTGCAACTTTGCGGTGCTGGCGATCATATTGTTTCGAGCCGAACGATTTATGGCGGCACTTACGCTTTCTTAAAAAACTTCACACCACGATTTGGAATTGAAACGAGTTTTGTAGACATTACTAAACTCGATATTGTTGAAGCGGCAATTACCCCTAAAACGAAAGTTTTGTACTGTGAAACCGTAAGCAACCCTTTATTGGAAGTGGCCGATATTGCTGGTTTGGCTCAAATTGCAAAAAAACATAATTTAAAACTGGTCGTCGATAATACGTTTTCGCCATTATCAGTTTCTCCTGCAAAATTAGGCGCTGATATTGTAATTCACAGTTTAACGAAATACATTAACGGAAGCAGTGATACAGTTGGAGGTGTTACTTGCGCATCGGCAGCATTTATCAATTCGCTGAAAAATGTAAACTCAGGAGCAAGCATGCTTTTGGGACCAACAATGGATAGTTTACGCTCTGCCAGTGTGATGAAAAATTTGAGAACACTTCATATCCGAATCAAACAACATAGTTATAATGCTCAATTTTTAGCTGAAAAATTTGAAAAAGACGGTTTAAAAACGGTTTATCCGGGATTAAAAAGTCACCCGAGTCATGAGCTATATAAAACGATGATTAATCAGGAATATGGTTATGGCGGCATGATGACGATTGATGTTGGAACTTTGGCAAAAGCCAATGAATTAATGGAATTGATGCAGTCCAGAAATTTAGGGTATTTGGCAGTAAGCTTAGGATTCTACAAGACTCTATTTAGTGCTCCGGGAACTTCTACTTCTAGTGAGATTCCGTTGGAGGAGCAAAAAGAAATGGGTTTAACGGATGGACTTATTCGCTTTTCTATTGGGTTGGATAATGATATTCAGCGTACTTATGAGATGATGAAGGACTGTATGGTGGAATTAGGGATTTTATAGGTTTATTTTGCAGAGAATCTATAAGTTTTATCGGAACAGTTTGCCGTTTCAACATAAGGAGAAATAAGATGATGTAACCATAAAGTACGTGATCTTTGAATGCGATCTCTCCTTATGCTGAAAGGACAAGGCAATGAACAAAAAATCCATTCTGATACTATTTTCAGAACTGCTTTTAGTTTTTAATTATGCTCAAGATGTTTGAAGGACTGCCAATATTTATCTTTATATATTTCGTAACTTATTTCAAACTGATTATACTTCTTAATAATTTTATCTAAAACTTTGGGTGGTTTTCTAAATTCTTTACAGGCAAAATAGATTTCTCGATTACCCGAACTTGTTTCTCTTCCTATATTTAAATAACCATCCAAATCTTTAAGATCAAGCATTATTTCATCTTCAATCTCGTTCAATAATTGATAGGTTTCACCATCTGGCATTCCATTATTATTACTCCCATCAAATGGAATTTCAATACTTAAAACCCATGGATGGGAGGCTTTTTTATCCCAGTCTAAAATATCGCTATTAACTATAGCTAAAACAATTTCTCCTTCTTTTGTTTTTGCTTCGAGGCTTGAATAATTATCATTTTCCGTATCATGCCTTAGACCTTCGTATTTTTCAACAAATTCTTTTTCTCTCCAAATTAAATACTCTTTTAATTTTTCAATCGGAATCAATTCTTGAGAAACGTTCTCATTTCCTATTACTTTCAGATTATCGATTAAAGTAACTGAATGTAATTCTCCCAAAAAGTTATCTAAAAAAATATAAACTCCATTTGTAACTGTAGATTTTTTACCTTCCTCAAAATCACCATAAACAACAGTTAAGTCAATTTCATCGGGATAACTTTTATGCAAATTGGGATAAAACTTTAGATTATCCGAATTAAATTCAAAGTTCTCGTATGTAATACTAACATCTTCACTATCTGATGCTGGCTTTAATGATGTAAATTTCCACCCTTTAATTTTTGGGGCATTATTCACTAATTCTTCAATAACATAGATATTTCTAATTTCTCCGTCTGGTGTCAGAATCAATTCTGCAGTTTCATCATTAAACATTCCTGTAAGGAAATAAATCCCATCATGAATTTCTTTTAATTTTGGCGCCAGTTTATCAAAGAAACCCTGATGTATATTTTCTCCAATTTCAACAATTTTAAAAAACTCTTTTTCGTGTTTTAGAAACCAATTCCAGAAGTCGCTGTAAGATTGACTAGGAAAGTCTTTTTTGCTCAGTAAATTTTTAAGGAAACTCATTTATAAACAATATTAAATTAAAATTTATAAGTGGTAAACTTAAAGAAAAACTTTTAAAATTATACGAATATATCTACAGAAATAAAACAAAAAAAGCCATTCTGATAGATTTCAGAACGGCTTTTACATATAACTTTTTGAGTTTTAACTTCTAATCTGAAGGCAAGTTTAGCTTACTATTTTTTCGGCTGTAGCCAAAGTAAATTGAGAGTCCGATTAATAACCAGATGGTGAAATAAATCCAGTTCCAAACACTTAATTCTGCCATCATGTACAGACAGCAAATAAGTCCTAAAAGTGGAATTAAAGATAGATTTTGTCTAAATGACCAAACTGCTAATCCAACCAAAACGAAAAGGAAAATCCACATTGGAATTTTATGTTTGAATAAGCTAAAACCTGATTCGTATTTTAATGAATCACTGATTGGCAATCCTTTTACGACGGCAGCATACTTTGTATCATCATCTTGATATTGGCTCAATAAATCTTCTAAATCAGATGTTTTAGCAGTTTTACTATGAATGTCGATACTTTCTAAATAATTGAAAACTTTTGTTGATTCTTCTTTGTTTAAAGAGGTAATAATAGCTGTCGCATCATTTAATTTTGCCTCGTTGTTAATAAAGCTCATTGTAGCCTTATTATTGAAAGCAAATGCATAATACAATCCTGCAATCATTAAAACTGGTAAAATATATTTTGAATTTAAATAAGGTGTTTTGAATTTTCCTCTTGGAATTCCCGGTTTATTTTGCAGTACTAAAACACCTGCACAAACCAGAACAAAGGCGAATAAAGTACCTATACTGCATAAATCTGTTACCATTGTGAGGTTCAAAAACAAAGCAGGAACTGCAACCACAAAACCGGTTACAATTGTCGCAAAAGAGGGCGTTTTGTATTTTGGATGTACAGTTGCAAATTTCTTTGGCAATAAACCGTCACGGCTCATACTCATCCAGATACGTGGCTGCCCCATTTGAAAAACCAATAAAACACTCGCCATTGCAATTACAGCACTTACAGCGATAATTCCTGACATCCATTTTAAATTTAGTTTTTCGAAAACAAATGCTAAAGGGTCTCCAACATTTAGTTCATTATAACTTACCATTCCGGTTAAAACCAAGGCAATAGCAATATACAAAATCGTACAAATAATAATCGCCCACATCATCCCGCGTGGTAAATCGCGTTGTGGATTTTTACATTCTTCAGCTGTTGTAGAAATTGCGTCAAATCCAATATAAGCAAAGAAAACAGCTGAAACTCCTTTTAAAACACCGCTAACACCATTTGGTACAAACGGATCCCAATTGGCTGTATCAACATAAAAAACTCCAACCGCAATTACCAAAAGTACAATACAAAGTTTTACCACTACCATTAAGTTACTCGCATTACGAGACTCTTTCATTCCTCTGTAAACCAAAGCCGTAATTAAAACGATGATGAATAAGGCTGGTAAATCAGCCACAAAATGAAAAGATCCAATTGTTGGCGAGGTTGTCCAGGCCATATAAGCTGCCTGCAGTCCTGAATCTAATTTTTCAAAAGATTTTCCGCCCTGCATCAAAGCCATCGCATCTTTAAAGCCATTTGAAGCGGTTAAATAATCCATCTGAATCCATTGTGGCAAACGAATACCCCCACTCTGAAGAAGTCCCGTAAAATAATCACTCCAGGATATGGCGACCGTTATATTTCCAATAGCATATTCCATAATCAACGCCCAGCCAATTATCCAGGCGATCAATTCACCAAAAGCAACATAAGAATAAGTATAAGCACTTCCTGATACCGGAACCATAGAAGCAAATTCTGCGTAGGCAAAAGCAGCAAAGCTACAGGCCAATGCTGTAAATAAAAACAAGAAAATAACAGCTGGTCCACCATCAGCACTTGCCTTTCCAATTGTACTGAAAATCCCGGCACCAACAATAGCTGCAATTCCAAACGCAGTCAAATCTCTTGCAGTCAAATGCTTTCCTAATGCATTATGACCATCTGCTTCGTTTTTTTCAACTTGTTTTAGAATATCTTGTACAGTTTTTTTTCGAAATAAACTTGAAAATGCCATATATGATTTTGGTGTTATAAATTAATATATTTCAGACTTTACGCTTTTATTTTACAAATAATGCAATTTAAATCTTGAAATCAAAAATATAAAATGATTTTGTTTTCTCTTTAGAAATTCAAATAAAAATAAAGTCTGGCTCTATATTTAAAGATTTTTCTTTCCAACAGGATTTTTATGGGCAACTTCCGTGGGCAATATATTAGCCATGCCTTCAAAATCATCATTAATACTTAATAATATAAATTTTAAACCTTAATTTTGTAGTTCTAAAAAAAACACAACAAATGGCAAATATCAATTCTGAAAAATATAAATTAGGAATGATTGGATTAGGCACAATGGGCCGAAACTTATTATTAAATATGGCAGACAAAGGTTTTTCTGTTACCGGTTATGATAAAGACCAAAAAATGATTACTAAACTCGAAGAAGAAGGTAAAAATCATAATTTAGAAGGTTTTAATAATATTGAAAATTTTATTGACAGCTTACAGACTCCTCGTACTTTAATTTTATTAGTTCCTGCCGGACCAATTGTTGATAGTGTTATTGCAGAATTAAAGCCACTTTTAAGCAAAGGAGATATTATTATTGATAGTGGAAATTCACACTTTAGCGATACCAACAGAAGAGTTGCTGAACTGGAAAATGATGGTTTGCATTTCTTTGGAATGGGAATTTCCGGTGGTGAAGAAGGCGCTCGTTTTGGACCTAGTATGATGCCGGGCGGAGATAAAAATGCTTACAATGTTATGAAAGATATTTTTGAAGCGATTGCTGCAAAAGTAAATGGAGATCCATGTGTTACCTATATCGGACGAGGAGCATCAGGACATTTTGTAAAAATGGTTCACAACGGAATTGAATACGCCATCATGCAATTACTTGCGGAATCGTACAGTATCCTGAAAAATGGTTTAGGCTATTCTAACCAAGAAATTCATACCGTATTTAAAAAATGGAATGAAGGAAAATTGCAATCTTTTTTATTAGAAATCACTACCGATATTTTCCCAGTTAAAGATACCGAAACGTCAAACGATCTTTTGGATATGATTAAAGATGAAGCAAGATCTAAGGGTACCGGAAAATGGACTTCTGAAGTTTCAATGGAACTGCAATTACCGGTTCCAACAATTAATGAAGCAGTAACTAATCGTGATTTATCAAAATACAAATCATTGCGTGTTTCTTTAGGAGAGGCTTTTCCGAAAAACGATGCTAAAATTAATATTACTGTTGATGATTTAGAAAACGCATTCTATTTCTCGATGATTTCGGCTTATGCTCAAGGTTTGCATTTGCTTGTGCAGGCTTCTAAAGAATACAAATACGAATTGAAATTACAAGAAATTGCTAAAATTTGGCGTGGTGGATGTATCATTAGAGCTAAATTTTTAGAAGATATTTATCAGGCTTACGATAAAAACAATTCATTAGAGCATTTATTTGGAGATGCCGGTATTCAGGAAATAATTAAATCAGTTTTGACTGGAACTCGTAAAACAGTTGCTGCTTGTGTTAGCAACGGCGTTGGTATTCCTGCTTTTGCCTCAACATTGACTTATTTTGACACGATTACCAGTGCTAAAATGCCTTCGAATTTAATTCAGGCTCAGCGCGATTTCTTTGGTGCACATACTTTTGAACGTATTGACAAAGAAGGCGTTTTTCATGCCGATTGGAATTAACCACCGAACCTAATTTAATACACGAATATCACAACAAAGATGAAAACGAAAGCCAAGTTAAACCCCACTATTTTTGTAATATTTGGAGGAACAGGTGATTTAAATAAACGAAAATTAGCGCCCGCTCTTTATAACTTATTTATCGAAGGTTATATGCCTGATAAATTTGCTATAATTGGTACCGGAAGAACAGAATATACCGATCAAGGCTATAAAGATGCCCTTGAAGATGCCGTTTGCTCTTTTTCCCGTACTGGAAAAGTGAAGGAGAAATGGGATCGTTTTGGAAATACGTTACATTATTGTGCCACTGATTTTGCAAAGCCTAAAACTTTTGAAAATTTAAAAATTGCTATCGACAAGTACCAGCAGGAATACGGAAAAGATACACAGGTAATTTATTATTTGGCTGTAGCACCCCATTTTTTCCCTATAATTGCTGAAAGCCTTAAAAAATATAAATTAACTGAAGACGAAGACAATAGTCGTATTGTTATTGAAAAACCTTTTGGTTATGATTTAGAATCTGCAAAAGAACTAAATACGTTGTTAAGTACTATTTTTACCGAAAAACAAATTTATCGTATTGATCATTATCTGGGTAAAGAAGCTGTTCAAAACATGATGGCTTTTCGTTTTGCCAATGCGATGTTTGAGCCTTTATGGAACAGACAATATATTGATCACGTGCAAATTTCTGTAACCGAACAATTGGGAGTTCAAGATCGAGGCGGTTATTATGAAGGAGCCGGTGCGTTAAGAGATATGATTCAGAATCACCTTTTACAACTGCTTTGTCTGGTTGGAATGGAAGCGCCTACATCTTTTGAAGCTACTGAAATTAGAAACCGAAAAGTGGAAGTTTTAAAAGCAGTTCGCCCTTTCTCTGCTGAAGATATTCGTTTCAATACCGTTCGGGGGCAATATAGCAAAGGTTGGATTGAAGGAAACGAAGTACTTGGTTATCGCCAAGAAAAAAGCGTTGACCCTGAATCTAATACAGAAACTTTTGCTGCAGCTAAATTCCATATTGATAACTGGAGATGGCAGGGAGTTCCTTTTTATTTAAGAACAGGAAAACGTTTGAACCAAACTTCGTCTTTAATTACGATTCAGTTTAAAGATGTTCCGCATCAGATTTTCTCAGGAAGTGCCATCGAAAATTGGCAGCAAAATCGCCTGATAATCAGCATTCAGCCTGAGATGAGTATTCGTATGCAAGTACAGGCGAAAAGACCTGGATTAGATATCATTTTAAATCCAGTCGATATGATTTTTGACTATAAAGGCACTTATGAAAACGATAGCCCGGAAGCCTACGAAACCTTGCTTTTGGATGCCATTATGGGTGATCAAACTTTATTTATGCGTGGCGATCAGGTAGAAGCGGCCTGGGAATTAGTAATGCCAATCTTAAACTCATGGGAAGGCAAAAAATCAATTAGTTTTCCTAATTATCCCGCGGATAGCTGGGGACCCGAAAAAGCAGAAGCTTTGATTGCCAGAGATGGTTTTCACTGGTTTAACCTTCCTTTAAAAGAAAAAGAATAAAAAACATGGAAATACTGGTATATAAAACGACAGAAGAGTTAAATCATGATTTAGCCGATTACGTAGTTGAAATTGCTAAAAAAGCAATCGAAAAAAGAAACCAATTCAATTTTGTTCTGACTGGAGGTAATTCGCCAAAAGCACTTTACCGCTTATTAGCAACAGAATACAAAAACGAAATGGACTGGAGTAAAGTATTTTTCTTTTTTGGGGATGAACGTAATGTTCTTTCAACCGATGAAAATTATAATGGTTTAATGGCTAAAAAATCCTTTTTTGATGTTTTAGAAACTCCGGAAAATCAAATATTTTATGTAAACACAACGCTCTCACCACAAGAAGCTGCTGCCGATTACAAAAAAAGAATTGATCATCATTTTGAAGATAAAGAAATTATTTTTGACCTGATTTTATTAGGCATGGGAGACGACGCACATACAGCTTCTATCTTCCCGCATACCGATTTAGTTGATAATACCGAAGCTACAGTGGCATCAGTTTTTGTTAAAAAATTAAACACATATCGTATTAGTTTAACAGCTCCACTGATTAACAAAGCATCAAATGTTGCATTTTTAGTTTTTGGAGAAAATAAAGCCGAAGCACTGAAACATGTAATAAAGGATGAGCAAAAAGAGGTAAATAATTATCCTTCACAGTTAATTAATCCTATTGATGGAAAATTAACCTGGTTTACCGATGAAGCAGCTGCTCAATTACTTTAATTCAATTTTTAAAATAATTTTCAATCCCTAATTCATCCGATTTATGAATTAGGGATTTTTTTTAGTAAGTCCATAATGTAACATTTCTTCAAAATAACTTACTAACAAATAAGTATTTTATTTCATTTAAAGTAAACTATATGGACAAAATTTCAAGACGAACGTTTGTGAATAAATTTGGCGTTGGCGTTGGTGCCTCGGTTATTATGACTACACTTCCTTCTTTTTTATCTCTATCTGAAGTTAGTAAAATAGCTTACACCGGAAAAAAATTAAATATCGCCTTATGCGGACTTGGCAATTATGCCTCAATGCTGGCAGAAGGAATTGAGGTTTCTGAATATTGCCAGCTTGCAGGAATCGTTACAGGTACTCCTGAAAAAGCTGAAAAATGGAAAAAGAAATACAACATTCCTGAAAACAACATTTACAATTATCAAAACTTCGACGAAATCATCAAAAATAAAGATATCGACTTAGTCTATGTTGTGCTTCCCAATGGATTACATAAAGAATTTGTTATACGGGCTGCAAAAGCCGGCAAACATGTAATTACCGAAAAACCAATGGCTATTACGGTCAAAGACTGCGAAGAAATGATTAAAGCGTGCAACGATAATAAGGTACAATTGGCAATTGGTTATCGCTTGCATTATGAACCGACTCATTTAGAAATTAAACGATTGGGACAAGAAAAAGTTTTAGGGCAAGTCCGATTTATAGAAGCTTCTCTGGGGTATCAAATACATGATCCTCGTGACACAAAAAGCACTGTTAATCTAAAGGATCGCAACGAATGGAGACTGAACAAAAAATTATCCGGCGGAGGTCCCTTAATGGATCTAGGAGTCTATTGTATTCAGGCCAGTCGTTATATTTTGGGTGAAGAACCAATTGCCGTTACGGCACAATTTGGCGCTATCTACAACAAACAAATTTTTTCTGAAACTGAAGAAAGCATTTCATGGCAAATGGAATTTCCAAGCGGTGCGGTCTCAAATTGTAATACTACTGTCAATTACAATATTGACAGATTGTATGCTGCCGCCGATGAAGGTTATTTTGAATTAAGTCCGGCTTTGAGTTACGGACCCTTTGAAGGAAAATCATCTAACGGACCATTGAAATTTCCTGTAATCAACCAACAGCAAACACAAATGGATGAAATTGCAAAAGTATTGCTAGCAAACAAAAAACTGCCAAACCACATTACAGGAGAAGAAGGACTGAAAGATATTAAAATCATAAATGCCATATACAAAGCTGCTGAAAACGGCAAGAAAGTCTCGTTAAAATAATTTTTAGAATGCTGACGACAGGAATCTATACCGATTGATGCTGGTTTTTTGTTTTACGCAGATTTATTTATTCGGCTAGCTAAAAAAAGATCTATTTAAATCTGCGTGAAAAATTTAGCCACAGATACAAAATAAAATGATTAAAAAAGCCTCGACAATCATAAACCCCTCTCATCTACGTTCCATCTTCCTTTCAAATACACCTCAATATTTTCTCACCAATCAGAAAAATTCTCATAAATTTTTGATTCAAACCTTAATAAGAAATCTTGCTTATTTTTTTACATTTGTTACATTATGATAAATGTAAACAACACACTCTAATATATAATTATTTATTAATGAGTATTTTACAAAAACCACCACTGTACTATTTCTAAAAAAACCAGTCTATTAATAAACCACTATTACTATAAAATCAAACCACATGGAAAAAATTTCAAGACGATCATTTGTAAATAAATTTGGTACTGGCGTTGGAGCCTCTGTGATCATAACGACACTGCCTTCTTTTCTAACGGTATCCGATCCTGACAAAATACCGTATACCGGAAAAAAATTAAATGTAGCACTTTGCGGCTTGGGAATTTACGCCAAAAAGGTTGCACAAGGCCTGGAAGTTTCTGAATACTGTACGATTGCCGGAATAGTTACAGGTACTCCCGAAAAAGCGACCAAATGGAAAGTGCAATACAATATTCCTGACAAGAACATCTATAATTACCAAAATTTTGATGAGATCGTCAACAACAAGGATATTGACTTAGTTTATGTGATACTGCCAAACAGCATGCATAAGGACTTTGTTGTTCGTTCTGCAAAAGCCGGCAAACATGTCATTACCGAAAAACCTATGGCAATTACGGTCAAAGAATGTGAGGAAATGATTAAAGCCTGTAACGATAATAAGGTACAATTGGCCGTTGGCTACCGCCTTCATTATGAACCAACACATATGGAAATTAAACGATTGGGACAAGAGAAAGTTTTTGGGCAAGTACGCTATATAGAAACGTCACTCGGATATAAAACTTATGATACGATTGCCAAAAAACCTGTCGATATAAATGACCCCAGCGTATGGAGGTTAAATAAAAAATTATCTGGCGGAGGTCCGTTAATGGATTTAGGAATTTATTGCATTCAGGCAAGCCGCTATATTTTAGGCGAAGAACCAATTGCTGTAACCGCTCAATTTGGAACTGTAAATGACAAAAACAGATTTTCAGAAACAGAAGAAAGTATTTCGTGGCAAATGGAATTCCCAAGCGGTGCGATGGCAAATTGCAATTCTTCTGTTGGCTATTATATTGACCGAATTTATGCCTCTGCAGACGAGGGTAATTTTCAATTAAGCCCCTCTTTAAGCTATGGCCCGTATGAAGGAAAAACATCAAAAGGTCCTTTAAAATTCCCTGAAATCAACCAGCAGCAAACACAAATGGATGAAATTGCGAAAGTACTTCTGGAGAATAAAAAACTGCCAAATCATATTACCGGAGAAGAAGGCCTGAAAGATATTAAAGTCATAAATGCCATATACAAAGCTGCTAAAACTGGTAAGAAAATCTCGTTGAAATAATTTTTGAACACAGATTTAACGAATTGATGCTGGTTTTTCTCTTTAATCAGCGTCAATTTTTTCACACAGATTTTTCAATAGTGCTATACATATAGATTTGCACACTTGCATAAACCGTACTTTACTATTAGACCTTTACTTCAAACAACTTCTCAATATACTTACCGGATGCTGTGCTTGCCTGTTTGTTCCATCAAAAATCTGATGACGGCAGCTCGTTCCTGCTGCTGCTATTTTTACATTTTCGGCCGTGTTTCGTACTTTTGGAAATAAAGTATCCTCGCCCATTTGCATGCTCACCTGATAATGTTCTTTTTCATAACCAAAAGATCCCGCCATTCCGCAACAACCCGAATTATAAATGGTAACTGTATTATTTTTTGGAAGATTCAGCATAGCGAAAGTTGCTTCAACAGAACTCAAAGATTTCTGATGACAGTGTCCGTGAATCTTAATTTCTTTTATCCCTTCGGAAAATGAATCAGGCGTTATTTTACCATCAATAATTTCTTTTTTAAAGAATTCTTCAATCGTAAAAGTATTTCGGGATAATTTATCTGCTTCTTCTTTATCATCTGCCAATCGCAAATATTCATCTCTAAAAGTAAGTATTGCCGACGGTTCAAGACCAACCAAAGGAGCATTTCCTAAAACAAGATCTTTAAAAACGTTTACATTAAGGTTTGCTATTTTCTTGGCTTCTTCTAAAAATCCTTTTGATAAATATGCGCGTCCGCTTTCTTCATGGTCGATAACCAAAACCTGATACCCTAAATTGGTCAATAATTCAAAAGCATCGATTCCAATATTTACATCATAATAATTGGTGAATTCATCTACAAACAAGTATAATCTTCCATTTGGAAAATCGGTGACCGTAAGTTTATGATTTTCATGCCATTTTCTGAAAGTCTTTTTCGCCAAAAGAGGCACTTGTCTTTCTGGTGCAATTCCCATACCTTTTTTAACAAATGACTGATTCAAAATAAAATTGGTGATTGAAGGAAACAAACTTCCCATCTTATTCAGTTTGGCATTGTGAGCAAAAATTTTATTTCGGGTAGAAAAACCGTTTGCTTTTTGGTATTGGTATAAAAACTCCGCTTTTAAAGTTGCAACGTCCACATTACTCGGACATTCGCTGGCGCAGGCTTTACAGCTCACACACAACTCAAAAACTTCGTATAATTCTTTCTGGTCAAATTTATTTTCTTTTTCAGAATAGGTCAAATATTCACGCAATGCATTGGCTCTCGCACGCGTGGTTTCTTTTTCATTTTTGGTTGCACGGTAACTCGGACACATCGCTCCTCCGGCAGATGGCAATTTTCTACAATCGCCGGAACCATTGCATTTTTCGGCTGCACGCAAAATACCTAAACTGTCTGAGAAATCCTGAAACGTTTTAATATCCGGTTCTACTCTGCCTGAAACCACACGATGGTTTTCATCCATTTTTAAGGCATTAACAATCTTTCCAATATTTAAAACCGAATTTGGGTCAAACGCTAATTTGATTCTTTTCAGCAATTCATAATTGGTTTCGCCAATCATAAACGGAATAAACTCTCCGCGTACAATTCCGTCGCCGTGTTCACCGCTTAATGAGCCTCTGTATTTTTTTACCAAAATCGCAACATCGGTCGCAATGGTTCTAAATAATTTTAAGTCAGACGTTTTCTTCAAATTCAAAACCGGACGCAGATGCAGTTCTCCCGCTCCGGCATGCGCATAATAAATCGCACCTTGTCCGTGACGTAACATCATCGCCGAGAACTCTTCAATATAGGCAGGCAAATCGCTCAACTCAACCGCAGTATCTTCAATAGAATCCGCTGCTTTATCGTCTCCTACTATACTTCCCAAAAGTCCTAGGCCGGCTTTTCTCAGTTCGTTTACTTTCTCGATATCCGCTCCGTAAATTTTTACAAGAGCATAACCAAAATTATTTTTTTCTAAATCAGTAATTAAAGCATTGGCCTGATTTTCGGCATCTTCAGGATCGTTTGAAGCTACTTCAAACATCATAATCGCCTTTGGCTCACCTTGCAAAAAGAATCTGTTTTTTACATGTTCACGATTGGTTTTTGTACAATCCAAAATCGTGTCATCGATCATTTCTGCTGTGTACAAATGATGTTTCATCGCCACCACCACAGACTCCAGTGATTCCTGAATGCTATGGTAATGCGCCACCACCATAATATTATGAGATGGCGGTAAATCGTCTACTTTTAAAGTAATTTCATAAGTAAAAGCCAGCGTTCCTTCACTTCCACACAATAACTTCCCAACGTTAATTGTCGGTTCAGTTCCGCCAAACAAATCGGATTTCAGTAAAATATCAACCGCATAACCCGTATTTCGTCTGTGAATCTCCGGTTTTGGAAACTCTTTTATAATTTCATCCTGCGTTGCTTTTACCGAAAGTTCGTCGTAAAGGCTTTTGTATATTTTATTTTCTAAAGTATCGCCTTTTGTTTTTTCAATAAATTCCGCCGAAGTCAATTCTTTAAAAACCACTTTAGACCCATCACTCAAAATCGCTTTGATCTCCACTATTTTATCGCGCGTCACACCATAGCGAATCGAAGTTGTTCCTGAAGAATTATTCCCCACCATTCCGCCAATCATACAGCGATTTGAGGTCGAAGTATTGGGCCCGAAAAATACACCGTGAGGTTTCAGAAATAAATTCAGCTCATCGCGAATTACGCCGGGCTGAACCGTAACCGTTTTTGCAGTAGGGTCAAAATTCAGGATTTTAGTAAAATTTTTCGAAACATCAACCACAATTCCGTCGCCCACAGTTTGTCCGGCCAAAGAAGTACCGGCCGTTCTGGGTGTAATCGAAATATCATGATGCGCCGCAAACCGAATCAGTTTACTAATATCCGCAATAGTTTTAGGCACGGCAACCGCTTTTGGTTTAATCCGGTATACCGAAGCATCGGTCGAATAAAGCGTTTTATGTAAATCATCATATAAAAGTGTTCCTTCCAACGATGCTGATAATTCTTCTAAATACTTAAGTATTGACATTCTAAATGAATTTTAGGGCATATGTTTTCAACTACAAAAATAGTTTTTTTTAAGGTTCTGAGGTGCAAAGAAACAAAGGTTCAGAGGTTTTTTTGAAATGCGCTTTTTTTAGATAGAATTAGAATTTTATTTTTTGGATTTTATACCCAAATAAAACCCTGAGCGAAGTCGAAGGCTTATGAAGTTTGATTTTTGATACTGACATTGATATTGATTAGGAGCTATTTCCTGCTGTTCCTTCCAATCTTTTGTGCCAAACACCGGCACAAAAGGATTTTCCCTCCCATCAGGGCTAGGACATCAGGTTTCATAAGAAGTTATTTGTTATCTGAATTTTTAAGGCATTTTTAAGAACCAGTCTACCGTATTGATTATCAGTAACTTTAAAACCTAAAACCTCTTTTTAATTATTCGAGGAAATATTAAATACTATAATAGCCAATATGTATTTGTAAATTAGCAGTCAAATAAAAATATAGCAATGACAGTACTTACCTTTACGCTGATTATGATTTTAGGCGCTTTTTTAGCCGGTTTTATAGGTTCTCTATCCGGATTAGGCGGCGGAATCATCATTATCCCTCTTTTGACCGTTATTCTCGGAGTCGATATTCATTATGCAATCGGTGCGGCACTGGTTTCTGTAATTGCTACCTCATCAGGTTCCGCAGCCGCTTATGTCAAAGAAGGTATTACCAACATGCGCCTGGGTATTTTTCTGGAAATTGCCACCACCATCGGAGCTGTCTGCGGAGCGTTGCTTTCTGCCATAGCGCCTACTTCTTTTATTGCCATTTTATTCGGACTCACCCTTATTTTTTCAGGCATTAATTCTCTGCGAAAAAAAGAAGAACATATTGTTTTAGAATCAAGTCCTTTAGCCAAAAAACTTCGTTTGCAAGGCAATTATCCATCTCACGACGGACAATTGATAGCCTACGGAACAAAAAATATCATTGGCGGATTCAGTATGATGGGTATAGCCGGCATGATGTCAGGATTATTAGGAATTGGTTCCGGAGCTTTCAAAGTAATTGCCATGGACAACATTATGTGCATTCCGTTTAAGGTTTCTACCACTACCAGTAATTTTATGATGGGTGTCACTGCAATGGCAAGTTCAGTAATTTACATTCAAAAAGGCTATATCGAACCCGGTATTTGTATGCCTGTCGTAATTGGTGTTTTGTTTGGTGCTATGGCAGGAGCCAAAATACTGGTCAAAACAAATCCAAAAAAACTGCGTATTTTCTTTGCCTGCCTCATTTTTGTACTGGCAATCAACATGATTTATAATGGACTTAACGGAAAAATCTAACAGCATGACACAAGATAAATTTGGAGAAAAAGATTTCCAGACTATAATTGGAAATTTATTGCGCTACGGCGTATGGATTTCATTATCAGTAGCTTTTATTGGAGGCATTGTTTATGTAATGCATCACGGTAATGAAATCGAAAACTACTCGGTATTTAAAGAAAATGACAAAAATATTTTTAAAGTAATCACTTCTATTTATGATGGTGTAATTGAGGGAAATGGGGATTCAATCATATTTTTCGGCATCATACTCCTGTTCCTCACACCAGTATTTCGCGTACTGCTGTCGCTATTTTCTTTTCTACTTGAAAAAGATTACCTCTATGTTGTCATTACCGCAATTGTAATTTGTATTATTATATTGAGTATTTCTTTTGGGTTTTCTCATTAAGTAAGCTGGAAACTATTTTAAAAATCGCTATTTATCCATTACCGAATTCAAAGATCCCAAAGCTTCTTTCCATTTATTGAAATTCGTCAAATAAATTTCTCGGTATTTCGCTATAATGTCCTGATGTCTGGTTTGAAAATCAGTATTCATTTCATCATTCGAATGACGGTCTCTAAAAACAGTTTCAAAATTAAAGACATTCCCGGCCAACATCTTATAATCGTCCACTAAATCCTGATCCCGTCTGGAATTAAGAATCGGTTTTATTTCGGCATCATAAAAAGCCATTGCGGTTTCGTTTACCGCTAATCCTTTGGGAATCCAATTTTGCTCCAAAGCTTCTTCTTGATATTTAAAAAAATCAGTGACGAGTTTATCCGAAAACCATTCGGGTAAATCTATGTTGGGTGGATCTTCTGTTGATAATGCATTCGACTTGCTGTGAAATTGCGAATTCGGAATCGTTGACGAATTATACAAATACCACTCAGAGTCCATGATTAAATAGATGATCTTTCGGGTTTTGAGTTTGGCGAGCCAGGTTCTGTAACGAACTGGGCTTTTAGGAAACAACCCGGGGTCAATAACCATTTTTCGAACTTTATTTCCAATTCGAACTTGTAGTACCGGAGCTACGTGATACCCCCAATCAATTTTTCCGGTTGGCGAGATATTTTTTTTATCGGCAAACGAAATCAATTTAGAACTTGTCATCGAATATACAACTGGTGCAAAAGCCCAAATTTTGGCACATTCGTACCCTTTAGATTCTAGTAACAATTTAATATAATGCGAAATATTATGACAGTTCGCTTGTTGATACCCAAAAGGAAGCCCTGATTTTATGATTTCCGAGAATAA
The DNA here is from genome assembly GCF_052113665.1 of Flavobacterium sp. W22_SRS_FK3. Classification (NCBI taxonomy): domain Bacteria; kingdom Pseudomonadati; phylum Bacteroidota; class Flavobacteriia; order Flavobacteriales; family Flavobacteriaceae; genus Flavobacterium; species Flavobacterium sp. W22_SRS_FK3. The sequence goes on from NZ_JBGQOF010000028.1 coordinate 18,296, forward strand.
CTTAGTGGCTGTATCCAAGTCAAGTACAGAAGCTTTTCTGGGTGTTAAAAGAGGATGCCTTTTGATAATATTTTGATTTTAAATAAATGAATTACAATACTTTATTACTACGTAAAGTTAGCTAATTTGTTGGGGTAGCATTCTTTCTTAATCTAAATTCTAAAGCAACAAGTGGGTTTTAAGAATTCTATAATTATCTCCCTAAAGAATTAATATATTCCAATTTAATTAAAGAATATTATCAATTCTTAAAAAAAAATAAACTCTAAATCAAACAAATTGAATTGTAATTAAACATTCCGTTTTTCTTTCTTCCATGCGTTTTTTTTATGCTTATATATAAAATTTAAAGTGAAACACATTCCTCTGTAAAGCTATTTAGCTGAATTCCTTCAAAAAATTAACTTAACATCAAAATAGTATTATTTTAATTTTATTTAGAATAAGTAAAAATAATTTGGATAAAAAAGTTTTTGACATTACTTTTGCCCATATTAAAAATTAACCCTTACCATAAGATGAACATAAATACCATCAAAAAACTCTTATTTAGTTTACTATTTTTAACCTCACTAAACATGTTAAGTCAGGAGCTTGGAAAAGTAAGCGGAAAAGTAACTTTAAACGGAAATATTCCTGCTGAGAGCATTTCAATAAAGCTTAAAGGAACAAAGTACACAGCTGTTACAAACGCAAATGGGCAGTATGAAATTAAGAATATAAAACCGGCAAGCTACATAATTAGCATAAATTCTGTAGGAATTAAACCACTGGAAGAAAAAATTGAAGTACTGCCCAAACAAACAACTACAAAAAACTTCACACTTTCTGAAAGTCAGGAGGATCTTGATGAAGTTATTATTACCAAAAACAAATACAAACAAAACAAACCCTCTTTATCTTTACGCCTTCAGACTCCGGTATTAGAAATCCCTCAGAATATTCAGATTATTAGTTCTCAAACATTAAAAGATCAGCAAATTACCAGTATGAGCGACGGAGTTATTCGTAACGTGAGTGGTGCTGTTCGTTTAGAGCACTGGGGTGATATGTACACTAATATCTCCATGCGCGGTTCACAAATTCAGGCATTTAGAAATGGCTTCAACGTAGTATCTTCTTTCTGGGGACCACTTACAGAAGACATGAGTTTTGTCGATCACATTGAATTCGTAAAGGGTCCTGCAGGTTTTATGCTTTCAAGCGGTGACCCAAGTGGTCTGTACAATGTGGTAACCAAAAAACCAACCGGAATTACTAAAGGTGAGGCTAGCGTTTTAGCAGGAAGTTTTGACTTTTATCGTGCCAGTATTGACTTAGACGGAAAATTTGATAAAGCCGGTAAATTCCTTTACCGTTTTAATGGTTCCTTTCAAAAAAAGGGATCTCATAGACCTTTTGAACATAATGACCGCTACGTAATAGCTCCTGTTTTTTCTTACCAATTAAGCGATAAAACAAAGGTTACAGTAGAATATAACGGACAGTTTGCTAATACGAGCGAAGTAGGTTCGTATTATGTTTTTAGTTCTGCAAATGAAGGATACGCCACTACACCTGTTGATTTTACTATGACTCAGCCAGGTTTGCCTGATACTAAAATTAATGACCACAGTGGTTATTTAATGTTTGAACACCATTTTAACAGTGATTGGAAATTAACAGCCCAGACTTCCTATTTTAAATATTTAATGGATGGTTACAGCTCCTGGCCAGGAGCGGTTGGCCCCGTAAGTATTGATACTGATGCAAATGGTTCTTTAGATACTGAAGTTTTATCTCAGGGAGAAATTATCAGAAGTGTTAGTATTTGGGATGCAGAAAGCGATATGTTTTTAGGTCAGATTTTCGTGAATGGAAAATTCAATACAGGCTCTGTAAGTCATAAACTTTTAGGTGGTATGGATTTAGGGAGAAAAGATTATATGGCCGATTGGGGACAAACTCATGCATTAGATACTTTAGAAGATCCTTTTAATGTTTTAAATCCTGATTATGGAACACCGGCAAACGGACTGCCAAATTTTGATGAAAGCACACCTTTAAGCCAAAGGGCAGCTGGATTATATGGTCAGCAATTTGCAGCCGGATATGTACAGGATGAATTAGGTTTCTTTGAAAATAAAGTAAGACTAACTTTAGCAGCACGTTATACCTGGATTAAGCAAACCAGCAGTTATAGTGATCCGGCTGCAGATAGCCACATTACGCCTCGCGTAGGATTAAGCTGGTCAGTAACACCTTCTTTGGCTGTTTATGGCGTATACGATCAGACATTCACACCACAGTCCGGAAGAGTGAGACCTACAGAAACTATAAAACCTCTTACAGGTACAAACCGTGAGATAGGTATTAAAAAAGACTGGTTTAATGGTACCTGGAGCACCACCGTTTCTGCTTATAGCATCATTAAACAGAATGAATTGACTACAGACCCTGTTCAACCCGCTGGATCGACAGTTATTTACAGTACAACATTAGGAGAAAAAACAGCTGAAGGTTTTGAAGTTGACTTAAGAGGTAAAATAGTTGATGGTTTAAACATAATTGCTAATTACGCCTTTACGGAATCAAAAGTAACAGAAGCTAATGTCAGCACTTTTAGTGTAGGTGATATCGTTCCTGGATATTCTAAACACGTAGCAAATGCATGGTTAAATTATACTGTTCCTACCGGAATATTAAAAGGTTTCGGTGCATCTATTGGAGGGACTTATCTAGCAGGGCGTCAAACTGATACCTGGAGCGAAGGATTAGAAAAATTACCTGATTATTTTAAATTAGATGGAGGATTGTCATATGAAACAAACAAATTCAAAGTAACGGCTAATATCTTTAATATCTTAGATGAATACTTGTATAGCGGTTCATACTACCAATGGGTTAGTAATGGAGTCTATTACTGGCAAACCGAACCACCAAGAAACTTTAGAGTTGGTGTAACATATAAATTCTAAAAACAATTCTGTTTTATCATACAAAAACCGCCTCAAAGTGCTATTTGAGGCGGTTTTGTATTCAATAAGTTCTGTTATTTTCAGTAGCTGATCCTGCTGTACGCTGTATCTTTTATGCCGAACCCCGGCACAAAAGGATGCAGCTGCCATTAGGGCTAGGGCTATTTGTTTCATTATAAGTTTTGTTGTAAAATAATTGACAAGAAATAGTTACCCAACAATGCCTCATGCAATATTTACAATATCTACTTACAGCACTTTTTTATTTTGATTTGTTGACAGTGTAAATTCCGCCCGCAATTAAAATGATGGCCAGCCCTAAATAAAGATATCCCTGTTCCTTACCGGATTCGTTCGACGCGTCAATTTTTAGTCCTAATAAATTGATTTCTTTTGTATTATCAGCTATTTTGTTGACACCTACATATCCTACACAGAGACTAATAATGATCAGAATTATTCCTATTATTTTTGATGGATTCATGTTTTTTGAATTTAATGGTTTCTCTAATTTAAGAAAAATATTTTTCAATTAGATCATATTATTCATTTTTATCCTAATTGATTAACGAAAATATTGATAATAATTCTATGTTTCTTGTATCGACTAATACTCTGGTCCTACTTAAATTATAAAACCAACTTATAGCATTTGCAATGCGGATAAATTACTATAAAGGTTCTACCATCCCTTTTTTTCTACATTAGCTCTGGTGCTCGATTGCATCGAGTACCTACTTAAATTATGAAGACAAAACAAAGCGTTTGCAACCGGATAATATTACCACAAAGGTTTTACCATTACATTACAAAAAACGCCATTATCTTCTTCATAATTCCTATAACTGCTATTCACAAAATCCCTTTCATGAAAAACGATTTCGGCTTTTACAGGATTGTAATGAATATAATGTATTCGTTGTTCAACTTTTTTTAAAGTATCTAATATAACAGGATGAAAGACGGCGTGCATGAATTCCTGAATACGGAAGCAAAAATCACCTTATCATACCGATCGGAATGATAGCTCTTGATGAAGATTCAGAAAAAAGTCCACACCTGCATTATTAATCACGATACATTCTTACAATAAGCTAAAGTTTAAAATTAGCCTGTGCAGCGAATACTAATATCATCTTACAATTGATCAGGGGATTGTTTATCCACATACAACTTATTGACAACAGTCATGATTATTGCTAGAAAAGGGGTTGCGAGTAAAACACCCCAAAACCCGCAAAGCATCCCCATAGCTACTTGACCGAAAATTATAATAGCTGGAGGAATGTTGACCATTTTTTTTTGTATAAATGGTTGTGTGACGGCACTTTGAACCAGCTGTATGAACGTATACAAGCCAACGACCAACAATGCTGACGTTGAGTCACTCTTCAATGCCAGTAAAAATGCTGGTATCAAAGCTATTACAGGACCAAAGTTAGGTACAAAATTGGATAGACCTGCAAGCAAAGCCAATGTAAGGACCAATGGAATCCCTAGAATCCATAATCCCAAGCCAGTAAGTATGGCGATAAACATAAAGCCGAATAGCTGCCCTTTAATCCAGTTTTTCATCACCTCATGTATTTCCGTTAGTATAGTTTGAGCCATTGATTTGGCTTTAGTGGGCATCAGGTGCAGAAATCCTTTTTTGTAAACGGTAGGGTTAGCAGTAAAAAACAGGCCAAGTAGGGTGATGATATACAAGTCACCTGCAATCCCGAAAGTTGATGAAAAGAATTTTTTCGCCGTGCTGATTGCCTTGCCTGAATAATTGGTATCACTTATAGAATTCAAAATTTTGCCACCGACAGGATATTGCTGCAGCCATTCTTTATAATTTTCGAGTGTTTGCGGGAGTTTGTCAGAAAGTTCGGCGATTTGCTGCTCCAGTCTGGCGCCAATAAACCAGAAAAACAACACAATTAAACCTATGTTCAAAAGGACAGCAATTAAAGTTGATGCTTTCGAAGGTATTTTGAATTTTTTATTCAATATTTTCGCACAGCTATGAAAGTAAGTTGCTATAATTATCCCTGCCAATACAAATAGGAGAACGCTGAATAAATTTTTGAACAGAAGAAGCACTATAAGTATTAATGCTAAAATTCTGCCCACCATCCAAACTTTAATTTTAAAATCTTGAAGTCCATTGTTATCTGTGTTTTCCATAAATATAGATCCTAATTTTTAATTGATTAAATATTTATTTTTAATTCTTAGCGGCTATTTTTTAACCATCACACATCAGATCGTAGTATTTCATATAGTGTCGTAGTTCAGAAAAATTATTGGAGACAATGCTTTATGGTTTAAAACAATACCTGGTGTTGTTTTATTATCTCTGATTCTGAATCTTGTAAAGATGCGAGTCCCTTTGTGCGATACATTATTAAGAATTACCAAGCTCATTTTTCAATGCGCGATGAATTGACTATGCGGATTGTTAAATAAACGTCACCATGATTACTAGATTATAGTTAGTAAATAATTACAGTCAGCTGCTAAAATTATAAATATAGGTTTAGTTATTTATAAATTGTTTAAAATTAAGACATTATTAGCAAAGAGTTCTCCAAAGAGTTATCTTTGATAATGTGCAAATACAAAAAAGCACTTATGGAGATTTAAAAAAAATAGTGAGAGAAACTATTGCCATATTAGTATGTCGGTTGAGGGATATGCCAAAATGTGGGACATCAATAATAATCCCTAATTAAAAAAAATGAATATAGGATTTACTAAATGGATTAGGATTTATTCCAATAAAATCACACAAAGCATTGCTTTTTACCCTGCCTTGATAGCGATGATTTTTTTGCTGGTTTCCTGGGGTATGCTTGAAATTGATTTTTCTGGCTGGGGCAAAGAACTTAAGTCTGGTTTTAGCTGGCTGAGCCTTAAAGATGCCAGTACTGCCCGGTCGATAATTTCCACTGTTGCCGGTGCAATAATTTCTTTAACAGTCTTTAGTTTTTCGATGGTTATGATCGTGTTAAATCAAGCCGCCTCACAAATGAGCAATAGAGTTTTAAGCAGTATGATCGAAAACCGCTTTCAGCAAATAATTTTAGGAATATATATAGGTACAATAGTGTATGCTTTTTTTTTACTAAGTACAATAAGAGATCTTGCAAGCGGAGTAAATATTCCCGCATTGAGCATTTATTTGCTATTATTGCTTACAATTATAGATATCTTTCTCTTTATTTATTTTCTCGATTATGTTACCAGTACAGTTAAATACGAAACTGTTATTGACCGGGTCAGAAATCAGACTATGAGTACGATGAAAAGAGAATTTAAAAGGAAACAAACAGGAGAACATTTGTGGGAGACTTTACCATTTATAGAAATAAAAGCAGATAAGTCAGGTTACTTTCAGAGTTTTAATCAAAGCCAGCTCCTCACTGTAACAAAAGAGAAAGGAATCTTTGTTACTTTCCTTTTTCAATTGTCAAGTTATGTATTAAGTGGTATACCATTCATCAGAGTGTATGCGGAAGCGGGTGTGGAAGTGGACGAAAACACGTTATCTAAAATAAAGACAACCATCGACTTTTTTAATGGACAGCCAATTGATAATAATTCCGACTATGGATTTAGGCAGCTCACAGAAGTAGCCATAAAAGCATTAAGTCCTGGTATTAACGATCCGGGAACAGCAGTAATAAGCCTTCAGGCACTTTCTGATATTTTAGCATATAAATTAAGTCATAACGTATCGCCAATCATAAATGACAGTAACGGTACTTCAAGGATATATTATCCCATTTCATCTTTTGCCGAACTATTCGGTAAGTGTATCGAGCCTATCTGGAATTATGGTAAAGACGATCAATATGTCAGAGAAGAATTGATCCTTATTATCGAGCAGTTAAGTTCACGTGATTTATTACTTGAAAATTCAGACTTATTAAATAATTTCCTAAAAAAAGTCAAGGCTTATAAATCAAAGTCAGAATTTAATTAAGGAGATAAGGTCTGTGTTATTTTAACTATTCTAATTTATGAAAGATATAGATTTGGATATACATACAAATAAAAAGTAGCTTAAAAGTTAAAGAGGATAGTCTGGGCAAAAGAAGATTTTTTGTCCGATGATTTTTTGAAGCAATTAAAAACAGGTGAAAACCTTCTGAATTTTTATCACAACTACAAAAACAGAGGATTAGAAAAAATTATATTATACAATAATCGTTATTGTGATTATTTTCCATTCATGCTATTTCAAGAAATATTATAATTTTATCCATTTTACTTTCGGATTCTTAAAAACTTCTTCAATTCTCTTTCGTGTTCAGATTTGTTTTTAACGTTAAAACTTTTGAAAGATTTAGTTCTGGTGATCGATTGCATCGAGCACCAGAGTTATTTATAAACGAGCGCTAGTTGGGTTACTCGATGCAATCGAGCACCAGAATCATAATAAGTGGCAAAAATTTCTTTTTCACTAAATTTATTCCTAAATAAATCCCATTTTAGCATTACCAATAAAACACTGCCTTAAAACATCATTTTAATGAATAAAAACATAAATTCTCTTTACCAAATCGCTCAAAAAGAGACCCGAAAAATAATAGGTTTAATGTCCGGTACTTCACTTGACGGGCTTGATATTGCCTTGTGCGAGATATCAGGCGCAGGAGAAAATACGGCTGTAAAAATTCTGGAATTCGAAACAATCACTTATACTGAAGATATTAAAACCGAGATCCGTAAAGTTTTTGCACAGAAAACGATCGATTTTCAGCACTTCGCTTTATTAAACGAATGGATCGGTCTTTTGCACGCCGGGATGGTTGACGATTGTCTTCAAAAATGGAATATTCCGGTACAGGAAGTTGACCTAATTGCTTCACACGGACAAACCGTTTTGCACGCTCCTAAGTTTTTGCATCAGCAGGAAAAATTCCCTAACGCGACTTTGCAAATTGGCGACGGTGATCATATTGCTGTAAAAACCGGAATTATAACCTTATCCGATTTCAGGCAAAAACATGTTGCAGCGGGTGGCGAAGGTGCGCCTTTGGCGGTTTATGGTGATTATTTGTTATTCAGCAAAAAAGACGAAAACCGAATCATGCTCAACATGGGCGGCATCGCAAATTTCACTTATTTGCCCGCTTCCCTAAACGCCGAAGAAGTTTTTGTTACCGATACCGGAACTGCAAATACTTTAATCGATATTTTCACCAAACACTATTTCCCTGAAAAAAGTTACGATAAAGATGCCGAAATCACCCAAAGCGGAATCGTAAATCAAACCCTTTTGTCCGAACTAAAAAACGATGCATTCTTCCATAAAAGTTTTCCAAAAACCATCGGTCAGGAATTGTTTAATTTTGAATTTGTACAAAAAGCACTTTCAAGAACAAGCTTAGAAAACATTTCGGCACCAGATTTGCTGGCTACCTTAACACGGCTAAGTGCTGAGACTATTGCTGAAGCGATTCAGTTTGTGGTTAAAAACACCGGAACACCAATTAGGGAATTCAAAGTGTATATGTCTGGAGGAGGCACAAACAATCCGTTATTGGTTAAATGGTTAAAAGAATTATTGCTTTGCGAATTTCAAAAAAGCGACGATTTAGGCATTTTAAGTGATGCTAAAGAAGCGGTTTTATTTGCAGTTTTAGCCAATGAAACGGTTGCCGGAGGTGATTATAATTTTGGTGTAAACAAAGGAATTCCTTCTGTAACGATGGGGAAAATTTCTTTTCCATATTGATTTTTAAATACATAAAACCATAAATTTAAACTTCAAAAAAGATATTCTTAAAAAATATAGTTTATCACCTATATCTTATTTTTTTTTAAGCAATTAAATCACCTTTGTAGACAAAAAAACTAGTTTTTTATGTATTAAAAAAAACATCCGGAATAAAGCATCCTGTTAAATCAAAACTATTTCTATAAAAAGTTAAAACAATTACATGAAAACCAAATAAATAACGTTTAAATTATAATTTCTGAATTATTTACTATAGTCCGCTAAAAAAACTATTTTTGGTTTCTGTTAAAAAAAGATTGAAATGCATAAAAATCAGCTACTACTATTCTCTATCATATATTTATTTTTCTTTGGATGGAATGCCAATTCGCAGGAAAAAACAAAACATCCTAAAAATGAATTTAGAGGTGTCTGGATTGCAACCGTTGTAAATATTGACTGGCCTAAAACGGCCTTTGACGGCGTTTCAAAAGAAAAAGCAGATTATATCGAGATTTTAGAAGCATATAAAAAACTGAATTATAATGCTGTAATTGTTCAGATAAGAAGTGTTGGTGATGCTTTTTACCCATCGGAACTGGCTCCTTGGTCACGATTTTTAACAGGCAAAGAAGGTCAGGCACCCATCCCCTATTACGACGCATTGGCCTGGATGATCGAGGAAGCACACGAAAGAGGTTTTGAATTTCATGCCTGGATGAATCCTTACCGAGCCACTTTCGATTTAAACAAACAGCAATTAAGCCCAACTCACGATGTTTTCAAACACCCGGAATGGATGATTGAATATGGTGGGAAGTTATATTACGACCCTGCTTTGCCTGAAGTTCAGTCGCATTTGACCAGAGTGGTTAAAGAAGTAGTTGATAAATACGATATCGATGCGATTCACTTTGATGATTATTTTTATCCGTATGCCGTTCCTGGCAAAGTCTTTAACGACACCGCATCATACAAAAAATACGGAAATGGTTTGTCGCTTGCCGATTGGCGCCGTGCCAATGTGAGCAACTTTGTACATACGATTTCTACTACTATAAAAAAGAGTAAACCTTGGGTTCAATTCGGTATCAGTCCATTTGGAGTTTGGCGTAATAAATCGGTAGACCCCAAAGGTTCTGAAACTCAATCTACAGCAAATTATGATGATTTATATGCTGATCCCATTTTATGGATGGATCAAAAATGGATTGATTATATACTTCCTCAATTGTATTGGAGTATGAACAATCCGAGAGCTTCTTACTCTAAATTAGTAAAATGGTGGGCAGAAAACTCAAATAACACGGCTGTTTATATTGGACACGCTTCTTATAAAATCAGGTCAGACAGTGATAAAAGCTGGAATTTTATGCATGAAATTCCGAATCAGATTGATTTTGCCCGAAATTTCAAAAACGTAAGCGGAAGTGCTTATTTCAGTGCCAAATGGTTCATGAATAATAACTTTGATATTGCCCGCCATTTAGAGGAAAATCAATATCAATACCCTGCTCTTCCTGCAGCAGTTCCAAATTTAAAACACATTATTATTGATACTCCTGTTGTCAATGAATATAGCAAAGACAGCATGAATTATATGTTCAGTATTAAAGATCCGTTGAACACAAAAGTGCGTTATATGGTGATTTACGGAGCAGATCAAATTTCAAAAATAAATATCCATGACGCGACTCAAATAGTTGAGAAAGTACCAGTATGCGAAAACGCAGGGACATTCTCATTTTCTATATCTGCCGAAAAAATGAATCAGTATAAAGCTTGCGCTATAACATTTATTGATTATTTTGCAAACGAAAGTACGCCTACTATTATCGACTTAAAAAAGCCATTCAAAATCGTTTACCCTAATCAGCCAAATGAAAACAGATAATAAACCCTGGTATTGGATTCCGCTTCTAAATTTTGCGTCTGGACTGCCTTACGCCGTCATAATTTCGGTTTCGGTAATTATGTACAAAAATCTCGGAATCTCTAATGAAGACATTGGTGTTTATACCAGTTTATTGTATTTGCCATGGGTTATAAAACCGCTTTGGAGTCCCTTTATTGAGTTGAACGGAACCAAAAGAAAATGGTTTTTATCGATGCAATTGCTTATTTCGATTGCGTTTTTGCTCGTTGGTTTTACGATTCCTGCTAATGGGTTTTTCATTATGACTTTGGCGATATTCTGGGTTGCAGCTTTTGCTTCGGCTTCGAATGATATTGCAAGTGACGGTTTTTATTTATTAGTTTTACCAAAAGAACAACAGTCATTTTTCTTAGGAATCAGAAGTACTTTTTACAGGCTTTCACTTTTGGCAGGAAACGGTTTAATTGTACTTTTTGCAGGTTATCTGGAACATAAATACGGCGATAATACCAAAGCTTGGTCATACACAATGATCGCCGTTGGTTTATTAATGACAGTTATTACTATTTATAATTTCGTTTTTACACCAAAAAATGAAATCAACTCTGAAGAAAATAATGAAGTTCACCATCAAAACTTTGCCACTATCTTTGTAAGTTTCTTTAAGAAAAAACAAATCGGATTAGTATTGGCTTTTATTCTCGTTTTCAGATTGGGAGAATCGCAGTTGCTTAAAATGCTAAGTCCCTTTTTACTTGACGGAAAAGAATTAGGCGGAATGGCATTAGATACCGAAGCCGTTGGAATAATTTACGGAACTTTTGGAGTTGGAGCTTTAACGCTGGGCGGAATTTTAGGCGGAATTGCGATTTCGAAACAAGGACTTACCAAATGGATGTTGCCTATGTTCCTGGCCATGCACCTTCCCATTATTGGTTTTATTTTATTGGCTTTTTTCCATCCAACATCAATTCATTACATTTATGCTGTTGTAATTTTAGAGCAATTCGGGTACGGATTTGGTTTCACCGCTTTTATGATGTTTTTAATACATGTTGCCGAAGGAGAATCGAAAACAGCACATTATGCTCTTGCAACCGGATTTATGGCATTAGGAATGATGCTTCCGGGAATGTTAAGCGGTTATATACAACAATATTTAGGCTATCAAAACTTCTTTATTTGGGTTTTGGTGGCAACAATTCCGGGTCTTATTTTATCACGCTTTTTAATCTTCCCAAAAGATTTCGGAAAAAAAACAGAAGAAGTTTAACCCCAAATCAAACATCTTACCTATGGAAATCAACGAAAATTTGCAGGCCGAACGCAATCTGAAAGGAAGTGAGTTCGAAAAATCCGGAAATCTTGAAAAAGCTATTGAATTATATGAAAAGAATGTCGAGGAAAGCTTTAAAGGAAATCATCCTTATGATAGACTGGCTACAATCTACAAAAACCAAAACGATATCGACAACGAGATTCGAATATTAGAAAAAGCAATTGTTGTTTTTGAAGAAATCACACTCGAAGATCGAATCGAAGGATTACCAAAACTATTTCGTTTTAAAAACCGATTGGAAAAAGCAATTGAAACAAAGAAACAATTAGCTAAACAAAAAAAAGCAAAACTGAAATAAAAATACTTAATCATGGCTGCTTTAAAGCGAACAAATTCAGACGATATTGATTTTATAAATCTTGTTGCTTTATTAGACCAGGATTTAGCGATCAGAGACGGTGAAGATCATGCGTTTTACAATCAGTTTAATAAAACCGATAAAATAAAACACACTATCGTTTATTACGAAAATGATGTTCCGGTTGGCTGTGGGGCTTTCCGCGAAAAAGAACCGTTGACAACAGAAATCAAACGAATGTATGTGCATCAGGATTACCGTAAAAAAGGCATTGCATCAGCTATTTTGGCAGCACTGGAAATTTGGGCAAAAGAAGTCGGTTATACGTACACCATTCTCGAAACCGGAAAAAATCAGCCGGAAGCGATTAATTTATACCAAAAAAAACATTACACCATAATTCCGAATTATCCTCCCTACGAACAAATGGATAATAGTGTCTGCATGAAAAAGACTTTATAATAATGAAAATGACAGCCGAAGCATTACGACAAAGAATAGGACAATTTTTCTTCCCAGCCGTTTTTATCAACGATACCGAAGAAAATATTCAGGAAACAGAATGCCTTATCAGAGACTATAATATTGGTGGCCTGACTTTTTTCCATAGTCGCGCGAGCGCTGCAACCAACTACGAAAGCAAGCAAAAAATTGTTTTTAATGACGACAGTTACGAAAAAATCAGAGCCTTAATCGTTCGTTACCAAAAAGCAGCTTCAACTCCCCTATTAATAAGCATTGATGCCGAATGGGGTTTAGCAATGCGCATCGAAAAAACACCGCAATATCCGTACGCGATTACGCTTGGGGCTTTACCTGAAAACAAATCTAAGTTGGTTTACAAAGTTGGAAAACAAATTGGTTTAGATTTAAAATCGGCCGGAATTCATTACAATTTAGCACCGTTGGCAGATATCAATAACAACCCGAACAATCCGGTTATCGGGTATCGTTCTTTTGGTGAAAACAAAGAAAAAATCGCCCATTTTGCGGTTGAATATTTAAATGGAATGTCGGAAGCTGGCGTTCTTGGCTGTCTTAAACACTTTCCCGGACACGGAAACACCAATGTTGATTCGCATTTGGGATTGCCAGTTTTAAAGGAAACTTTAGAAGAATTACTAGAAAATGAATTATACCCATTCATCAAAGGAATTGAAAATAATGTCGATTCGATTATGATTGGACATTTGGCTGTTCCGAATTTAAATGACGGAAAAGACACTTCGGCAACTTTATCAAAAGCTGTTATTCAGGATCTTTTGCGTAGAAAATTAGGCTATGATGGCTTGGTTATTTCTGATGCCTTAAACATGCACAGTGTTTCTAAACTATACGAAACAAAAGGCGAACTCGAATGGGAAGCTTTCAACGCCGGAAACGATGTTTTATGCTTTGCTGAAAATGTTCCAGAAGGAATTGAAACTATTCTTAAAAATGCTACGCCGGAACGTATTGAGGAAAGCTTCAACAGAATTATAAAAGCCAAAGAAAAAGTCGGGATTCTATCGAGCAATTCTTTTACATCAGGTGAATTAGATTTCGAAAAAGCTTCGGTTTTAAATAACGAAATTGCACAAAACTGCCTGACCAAAATCATTGACAATTCAAACAACGAATTGGCTTTTGAAGCACAAAAAAACAATCATTTAGCCAAATTGAGTTTGTATAAAAGTGTTGAGAACACTTTCTTTCAAACCTTAAATTCAAAACTAGAATCACCTGAATTTGCTTTTGAAAATTTAGAAACTTCAGATTTAAAATCAATCGAAAAAAGGTTAGACGATTTCGAAACGATAATCATTTCCCTATTTGTTCCCAAAGCAAAACCAATGAACAATTTCGAAATTGATGATGAAGTTTTCGCATTACTCTCTAAATTGCTTCAAACCAAAAAATCCATTGTTTACGTTTTCGGAAATCCTTATGTTTTACCTATTATTCCGAATCTTTCTAAGGCTTATGGACTAATTCAGGTGTATCAGGATTTTGAAGAATTTCAAAAAAATGCGGGATTTCAATTTCTTGAAAATCAAATTTGTAATGGCATATTACCTGTAAATATTGATCTTCAATAACTTACAAAACAAACATTTTAATCTATAATTAAATACTATTACTTAATAAATATTTATAATTACATCTTATTACAAGTAAGTAAACTTATACCCTATTTTTGCATCAGAAATAAATTTTAACTTTAAAACGAATAAGATGTCTTTAGTAGGAAAAAAATTCCCAAGTATTGCAGTAGATGCTATCTCAGAAATGGGTGATAACTTAAAAATCAACATTTTTGAAGAAGCAGTAAACAACAACAAAAAAGTATTATTGTTCTGGTACCCAAAAGATTTTACTTTTGTATGCCCAACTGAATTACACGCCTTTCAAGCTGCATTACCAGAATTTGAAAAAAGAAATACTATCGTGATCGGAGCTTCATGCGACACAAACGAAGTACACTTTGCCTGGTTAAACACTCCAAAAAACAACGGTGGAATCGAAGGTGTAACTTACCCAATTTTGGCAGATACAAACCGTAACTTATCTAACATTTTAGGAATTTTAGATATTGATTCTACAGAATACAGCGAAGAAACTGATTCAGTTATCATCGAAGGTTCAAACGTAACTTACAGAGCAACTTACTTAATTGACGAAACCGGAAAAATTTTCCACGAAAGTGTAAACGATATGCCATTAGGACGTAATGTAAACGAGTACTTACGTATGGTTGATGCTTACACTCATATCCAGGAAAAAGGAGAAGTTTGTCCTGCAAACTGGGAAGCTGGAAAAGAAGCTATGTCTGCAGACAGAGTTAGTACTGCTGAGTATTTGAGCGCAAACTAAGAAAAATAAAGTCCAAATTTTTGAAAATTCCAAATTCCAATTTTGGGATTTGGAATTTCTAAATTGGAAAATTCAATTCAAAAATCAATAACATTTCAAATAACAAATTTCTAAGTTCAATCGCAAGATTTGGAATTTGGAATTTATAAACTTGAAATTTAAATTTATAAGGTATGTTAATCGACTTAAATGAAGATACGTTAGCAGATTTAGTTGCTAAAAACGAAAAAGTAGTAGTGCAATATTCAGCATCATGGTGTGGAAATTGCCGTATTATGAAACCAAAATTTAAAAAATTAGCAACAGAAAATGAAGCTATTACTTTTGTTTTGGTTGATGCCGAAAATGCTCCTGAATCAAGAAAATTAGCCAATGTAAGCAACCTGCCTACTTTCGCCACTTTTGTAAACGGACACTTGGTTGGTGAAACGCAAACAAACAAACAAGAAGTTTTAATTGATCTGGTAAATGCAATTGCATAATGAGTTTCGTTAGACCAGCTTAGATTTTTTTAGACTTCTTAGATGTTGGCTAAATTTAAAAAAATCTAAGAAGTCTAAGAATATCTAAAATCTAAGAAATCTAAATATGAAATTACCCGTAATAAAACAATTGACCCAATTTATCGAAGAAAACGATCAGGATTATATCATCGAAACGATTGAAGTCCTGGAAGCTATGACCGAAATTCCTTCTCTTAAAGACGAAGAATTAGACGTAATTGGCGAATTGATTTCAAACATGTATGGTGCGCTTGAAGTACACAAAATGGTAGTTCAGGGTAGAGATAAAAAAGAAGCTTTAAATGCGTTTATGAAACGTGTTTTAGGTTCAATCGATAACTAAATCGGCCTCTTTTTCAAAGAAAAAACAAAAAAACATGACTGAGAAAGCGTTTCAATTTTGAGACGCTTTTTTTATGTGAAGGTTTCACGTCTAAAATACAATTTAATCAATCTTCGAGGTTATAAAGAAGAAAAAACTACAGTATTACTATAATTCCAAGAAAGCCATTTATAAAGCGAATAGATTCACCATTGTAATTTCATTTCATATTATTAGTTCCTTTTAAAGAATCTATACTTTTCAAAATACACCAAAAATAAAAAACCTTCAACAAAAGTTGAAGGTTTTAAAAATTCAGCGGAGAAACAAGATGTTTACTGACTGAACGAGTTATTGAACATGTCGTTGAACCTAATGTTTGCAAGTGTTGAGGTAATTTAGCGAGACCCTAATTTTTGAATTTTCTAGGGTCTCGATTTTATCTCGATTTAAATAAGATTGAATGAATAATTTGGTATGTCTGCAAAAGAAAAAACCCTGTAAATCATAAGATTTACAGGGTTTTGCTACCGTTTAGGATTTTTTCAGCGGAGAAAGAGGCTCCGCCACCTGTATCGAAAGCACCAGTAAACACTGGGTGTTATGTTATGTCAAAAAAGCTGGGCACTAATAGGGCACTCTTAAAATTCTTGGGTTTTTTAACCTCTGTAAATGTAGGAAAAAAAATCAAAAAATGACTCGAAAATAGCTAAGAAATTAATTGGTTTTATCAGTTTCAGCTGTTTCGCATTTTCGATAAGCTGCTACTCTGCATTTTTTCCATCATAAATAAGATAAGCAAATATTGTGTTTTTCAGAATCAACTGATTTTAAGATCTGCCAGCTTTTAATTAAATATTATACATCCGAATGCTCTACATTAAAAATGTCATGTCTTTTAGTATTCTTCTTTATAATTTTTTCTAAAAGAGAATGCAATCATTGTCGAAGTACTTACAGACGCATAGTTTTTCGAATTCTTTTTTGTTAAATGATTTCTCTTTTTTATCTGAAAAATGCACCCGATTAAAATTCAGTCAGTAGTGTGAAAGTGATACAATCTTAAGGTGATTAAAATATTTATATCTCCTTATATCCGGATTTATTCCTTATAATATTAATTTATTAAATACAAAGATTAATAATTAACTTTTTTTTATAATCAGATCGAGTAATTAAGTCTCTGCAAATACATAAAATTCATAAAAGTTCAAATTTTGTAAAAAAATACAGTGTAGTAAGTTTTCAGAGTGGAATGGTAAAATTAAACACCAAATTTAGACTCTACACTTTAGACAATTTTTAATTTATTATTTAAAATTAGAATTTAAGAGCTTATTATATATAAAACAAGATATGTCTTTAAATAAGTCTTCCTTGAAATTATTTAAGTCTAATTCTGCAATAACTTTTATATAGTTTGTGATATCATTTAAATTACCAAATCTATCATTTTTTGGATATCCACTATTCTTGAATTGCTCAAATAAGTAAAGATATTCATTAATTACAAGAAAGTTATCTGTATTAAATTTATTAGAATCAATGATTAAATCACCGCTTATATTTATTTTATTAAGAATTTGCGCTTTAATGCAATTATTGAATGCATTAATTAAATGACTACTTTCTGAACTAAATTGGTAAATTTGGATATCTACATTTATTAAATCTAAAAAAGTGCTACTTCTAAATAAACGCCATGTATCACCTTTTGTACTGATTTCATTTTTGAAATGATCGATTAATTCGTTGTCTAAAAATATTTTCATCTTTTTTTTAGCTCAATAAAGATTTAACCTGACTCCAAATTTCATCTGAAATAATTTCAGTTTTTCTGTTACCATCAATAATTGAGATGTTTTCTTGCTCTTTTAACTTTTCAAAAGCTTCAAAATATTTTTCTCTAACATCTTTGAGATATTCTTTATTTTCATATAATTCAATTAGGCTTCTGTCTTTGGTTATTCTTGACATGCTTTCATCTGGGCAAATATCTACATATATATTTAAAGTGGGCTTTAAAAGATCTGAACTCATCGAATTTGAGTTTATAACCCAATCCATAGGCATGTGCACACCGTGATATGCATATGATGAAAAATAATATCGATCAGTAATTACTATATAGCCTTCTTCTATTTTTTTTAAAATTCCATTTGTTTCATTTAACAAATGATCTAATCTATCGGCTACAAATAGCCCTGCAATAGTTCTATTATCTGCTATAATTCTATGATTAAAAACATTTCTTATTATTGATCCTATCGGACTGTCTGTTGGTTCAAATGTACTGTAAACTTTGTATCCATTTTCTTTTAGTTTATTTGTTAGTAATTTTACCTGAGTACTTTTACCACTTCCATCAATCCCTTCAAATGCAATAAATATTCCTTTGTTCATTTTTGTTTTTTTTTTAATAACTACCCATTTCTTCTTCAAATAAATCAAATTTTTTGCTACTTCTTGTAACAAAATAATTTAGTGCCAAACCATAAAAGTCTTTATGTTTGAAATTTATTGTTTTATTATCTTCATAGAGAATGTGTATAATTTTATTTCTCAATTCATCAATATTTTCTAATTGTGATTTATTTTTGTAATAAATATAAATAGAAAGCAAATATACTATTTCATATAAAGATGAGCTTGTTTTTTTAAATTTTGTGATTTTACTTCTAATAACATTTAATTCTATATCTTTTAAATTACTGAACTCTATTAATAATTCTATAGAATCATTAAATGAAGCATCTAATTCATTTAATTTGTCTTGTTCGTTTTTACTTTTTGATTCAAAATTAAATGAGAAGTTAGATGGTGGATAGTTTTTATAAAATGTCTTGGCTATATTGTTTTTAATTAAAGTATTGCACAAATTATTATTTGTGTAAACATGAAGAGAGTTGGATATATGTGTTTGACTATTATATTTCTTGTTTAATATAAAGGCAATTATTTCACCCATGAAGCTAAATTGAAATATATTCGCTACATAACCAAAATGTAGGTCATTACTTCTGTTAAAAATAGTTAAATTTAATTTATCTTCATATATTTTAAAAACAAGTTGGGTATTGCAGGGAATATCTTTGCTTTTAGATTGCAAATCAAGTTCAGGATTCCAGATATTAATTACAGTTCTTCTACTTTCGGGTGAATCTTTTAATAATTGCGTTAACTTAAGTAATTGATCTATTTTGAATCCATTTGATTTCCAATTTCTAATTCGATTTCCATAAGCACCATGTAATGTTTGTCCGTCATCACTATACTGATGAAATTTACTATTAAATAAACTAATAAATTCTAAGTCATTTCTTCCAGTGAAAACCCACAATGACTCTGCGAGGTGAAAAAAAATATTGACGTTTCTATTTTGTGATATTGTACATCTATTCAATGGATTAGTAAGTGTTGTTTTAAAATTACTTATTTCATATGTTTCTCCAATTCTACTATTTAATGAATTGCCTTCTTGTTTTATATATTCATTGATATCAAAATAAAAATCACTAAAAGAAGAAGCAATCATTGTGTCGATTCCAGTTTTAAACAGCTTAGATTTCATCTTTGTTGTTTTTATATTTTGCAAATCGGATTTCGTTTTCTTTTAGCTTTTCAAGAAATGCTTTTTCTAAATCGATGTTCAATTGATAACTCAATTTTATGATGTATATAAAAACATCTACCATTTCAGAAGAAAGAGTATTCTTCGATTCATTAAGGGTCTTATCCCCTCTTACAATTTTTTTAACAATATTAGCAAATTCTCCTGTTTCGCCTACTAAAGCAATTGTCAAAAACTGTAATATATTTAAATTTTCTTCGTTTATCTTTTCATTCCAATTGAATTTGATTTTGTGTTCACTGTCAAAAAGAGCTTGCAATTCGATAATTTTTTTTAAATCCATATTTATTAAATTTTAGCAATTGCTTTAGCAATATTAGATTTTACAATTTTATATTGTTCTGTACTATTTGCAGCGTAAGATGAATTCTTAACTATATTGTTGAACTTTTCGATCGAAGAAGCCACTATTTCTAAATGATTTAAAAAATCTTTTGAATAAACCGTTGTATTATTTTCTTGTATATAAAGTTTAATGCTACTGATCAAGTTATTTATTCCCGTAATTTCAATATTAGACTCTAAGTGATCCATTTTTTCATCTAACATTCCCCTTAACCATTTAGTTCCATCTCCAACAACGGCAATTTTAGTTGCAATTTCAGCTTCGCTAAATGTATCTAATCTAGCTCTATTTAGACAAGTGAAATTATCCTTAATATATGCATTAAACGCATGAATAGTTATTTCAATATTCCTAAATTTATAGCCAAAAGAATTATTTATTTGCGATGCAATAAGACAAATTTCCGCCAAATTAATTGGCAAAAATTTCTTGATTTCTAATGCTCTATAATAACATGTTATACTCAAGGTGCTATAATCATCTGAAATGCCTGCTTGGAGAACTAAAAAAGAGGGAATTGGAGTATCTCCACTATCAATCAAACTTTCCATATCAATAAGAGACCAGCACGCTCTATTACTATCACTTTTTATTTTTAATTCTTCAATTAAATAATTTACTGCGGATTTATTTTTTTTGTTTAAATATTCACCGTGGTTAAATTTTAACTGGGTAGGCCTAGATGGCTGTTGCCATAATTCAGCTAATTCCTTATTGTCTAAAATAAAAGTATTATCTAATTCAGTTATAGGAAACGTTCCAGAAATAATTAAATTTTTAATTTTACCTTTTGTATTGCATTCTTCAAGAGCCATAAACCACAATTGATCTATAGGGTCGTTAGCTTTAGTTTGTAAATATGTTATCATAAATTATTTTATTGTAGTTAATTTTTTTCCACCAGTTCCATCTAGTATTATTCTAAATTGTTTTACATCGTCTTGATTAATAACTTTCTTAAGCTCAATTATACTGAATGAATTATTATGACCCGTATCTAAACATGGAAATAATGCACTAGTGCCAACAACATCTATATTACATATTTCGATACGTGAGTTTTTGTGAATGTGACCATGCAGTATGTATTTCACATTGTATTTATTTAATGATTTAAAGAAATCATAGGAGTTTCTTGTAGTTGAACAATCATTAGAATATATAGGAATCAAGTGGTGGTGAGTAAGAATTATTATGGGATATTTAGCATTTTTTAAACATTTATCAAGCTGGGCAATCTCAATAGAACCATATTTTTGATCCTCTTCATAAGAGGAGTTAACGCATATAAATGAAAATTCATTGATTTCTTCGAGAACACAAGTTTTATCACTATTATAAATTATATTAGAATTTTTTCTCAATTCACGCGAGAAAGTATTGAAATTAGAAAAAACCGAGGAACTATTATTTTCAATATCATGATTCCCAGGGCATAGAAGAAAGTGTAAAGTATAATTTACAAATTGATTTATAATAGAATTTAAAAACTCATGTGCATATTGATATTTTAATCCATTTGCCTTATTTGCGATATCACCTCCTAAAGCAATAATTATATCATATTCATTGTGAGAATAATGATTCTTAATTTCGCGGGAAATTAATTCTGCGGTTTCTTTGCTGCCAATTTTAGTGTTGTCTCCAAAGTGAAAATCAGTCAAATGGAGGATAATTAATTTGTTCATTCTTTTTTAATTCTTTTTTTACTTCAAATTGCAAAATTGAAGCTAGATGTTCTTATAGCTGATGTCAAAATAATTTTAAGAACTTATTAAAATCTTTATTTTATATTTTATTGCTAAATTAAATATTTTACTTACCAAAAACTAAAGTATTTACAAAATCAAATCATAATGAGTTATAATATATTTATATAGGGAGTTAATAGACAGACAATTTTCAACTGTAAAAATTTCAAAAGGTAAATCTAAAAGAATTAAAAAGGCATCTTCTGTCTTTAGTTGATGCAATTTGACATTCGTCAGTTTTGAGTGCCAGTATTCACGCACCTTACAGCAATCTTTTTGGTATGCGGATTAACAAACGACTATACTTTATTTTTCCCAATTCTGGCAGTCTGCTTAATTTCAAAATATACCGCAAAAGCAATTTATCCTTACACAGTGTACAGTTACGCTCCAAGCTTGACTAAATAATATTTTTTAGCCACAGATTAAAAGGATTAGAAAGGATGTATAGAGAGTAATTAGAGATAAAATTTCTTGCGAAATGAAAACGTGAATTTAGCACAAAATTCGCAACCTCGTCATACACCTGTCAGCAGTAGTTATGATTCAATTATTTGTGGCGGGTTTTTAATTATTGATATTTCTTCTTCATAGATGCAAACAACGTTTTGACAATATTTGTTTGTTGATATATCTTGATATGTTACTTCAAATTTTATAAATTCAACACTAATTGGGGCTTCAACAATTAAAAAATGTAAAAGATATGGTTTGTCATTTTTATTCAAAGTTTTTAAAGGAGATGGGAGATAGTTTTGGGGCACCATTATCTTCTTAATATTTTGACGTTCTTCAAAATTTATTTTAATTTCTTTCGCCATACTATTTGATTCATTACTGATTTCAATAGTTATGATTTTATGATATTTAGGATCCGTTAAAAAATTCTCTGTCGAAATTTTATAACTAAATAAAGGTTTCACACTTTCTTTAAATTTTAAGCTTTCGATTTGAAACATCTTGTTTTGTGTTTCTTGAACCTCTTTTTGAGAATTAAGTGTTTGGTATAAATAATAAGCAGTAATTGTTGTTACCCCGACCATAAACCAGTCGGCTATTGTTCCCCATACATTTGGATCTAAGGTTGTCATATTGAAAAGGTTAAAAATTACAGCTAACGTTCCCTTGTTATAAGAGGTTTGGAGTTAAATGAAGTCTTATTTTCGGATTTGCCAAATCATCCTAAATACAAAACATTTTCAAATTAGACCAAATGCCCAAATCTCTTGTAATCGCTCTTATGCCTAGTGCTTTTTTATTTATCAGTATATGAAAATGATTGTGGAGCTGTTAATCCATATTTTTCCATAATATTATAGGTTTTATTATATCGTTTAAAGTTCTTAATCTTTATAGCATACCCTTTTTCTTTATTTGCAAAATATTCATCAAAAAAACTTTTATCAACAGCATTAAATTCTTTAGTTTTTTTCCAAAGTGTTGTAATTTCTTCGTGAATTATTCCATCAATTTCAAATTCTCCAATTATTCTACTAATTGGAGAAGACGCATATATAATCACAGTCTTTATATTGGGAACTTTGAATATTGATTTTCTAAGTTCATATGTCTTTTCTCCATTTAGGATTTTTTCTGCATAATAAGGTTTAATCGACAATATAACTTTCATTTGCTTTTGCTTCTTTTAAAAATTCCTCAAATTTAGTCTTTTCAATTTGAACGAAACCTCTTGGTACATCATTAATTGATTTTATAATTCCTAATTCAATTAATTTATCTAAATTAATTTTTGGTTTTGGAAATGAATCAACGTAGAGAAAATTTACAATAAATGGCCTGTTATATTTATTATAATTCCACCATTTTTTCAATTCGTTATCATCAAATACGCTTCTTTTTCTACATAATCTGATGAAATCTTCTTCATTTGCTATGTTTAATATCACATTTTCAACAACACCAATTGTAGATAAAACTCCTGCATATCTACCACCAGTTCTATAAAATAAAATTATATCTCCGGGTTTCAAATCTCTAGTGTAAGATCGAGAGATATAAACTTTCTTTAAAGCATTTCTATGTGGTTCATTTTCTATGTAATCCTGTGGGGATTCATTATTAAGTATTGAATCGGGAAATAATTCTGTATGATAATCAGGCCATATAGGATTTATAAATACTCGTGATTTTCGGTCAATGAAAGGAAAACATTCTCTTGGGTTTTCTAATATTGTTTTTGAAAAATCCCTCACATAAACATTTTCAATTCCATTTGTTGTATCTTTTGTTCCCCAATATTTGAAGCCCCATTCCTCTAATAGACTAACCAATCTTTGTTGTTCTTCTCTTTTGTCAAAAATTGTAACATATATCTCATCAACTTTATTTACTAACGCATTATCAAAAATTACCTTTAAGAATCTTTCGCCTAACTTATAACCCGTAGATGTTACTTTGAATGTTCCAATTTTTAATCTTTTCTTTGATGAGAAAGCAGGAATAATATCTCTGTAGTTTTCATCTGAGTTTTCTATCTTTAAAAATAAAAATGCTTTTACTTCGTTTTCTACTAAACAAATATAGGATTCCTTATCCGCTTTTGAATTGAACCACTTCTCAAATTCAGCATAATCTTCTTTAAAAGAATTGAAAAAATCATCTTTAAGGTTTATATTTCCAAAGTATTCTTTCTTAACTGAAAGTACTTTGTAATCAGAAAGACCTGGATTTTCAAAAACTAATTTCTCAATAAAAGAGTCTATTTTATAAACTTTGTCAGAAATCCCTAGTTCTTTTGCTTTTCTATGAAGGCCTTTATCTTCCGTTATTAGGTAATTTACCCGATTGTTTACTAATTCATTTAAAATTGAGGTATCGTTCGTGTCATTAACTGATTTGTCACCTAACCTTAATTGTCTAATTAATTCCGAATCTGGAGAAATAGTTTTTAAGACATTATAGTTTTCAATTTTAACTTTCATAGTATTGACTACATCCTCATCTTTATAAGTTGAAATTTCATCAATCGATACTGGATGAACGCATTTTTCAAAATGCATTTTGTCAAGCCAGTTAAATAATAATCCAATATCTTGGTTATATATTTTACTTGCTTCTCTATGTACAATAATATTTGTATCTAAAAGTATTCTCATTTCAAAAAATATAAAAGGGTTTCTATTTCAAATTGTTCACTATTTATTATATGAAGTGAGATTTCTAATATCTCGCTTATTTCTGTTGCAAAGTTTATTTCTAGATTTTGAAACTCCTCAATTATATTAATATCATATGTCTTTGCATCCCTTTTAGCAAGACGTTTTTTAATTGTTTCTGGATTAGCAATAACAAGAATTATTTTTTTTGGATTAATATCTTTAAAAGTTTGGATAGGAATTTTTTCAGGTTTTCCATCTTTGTTTAACAAACAATAATGACCGTCTAATAAATATGTTTTATTTTCTTCAACTATTTTGTTTAGATTGATTACAAGTCGATTTTGAGTTTCGTCAATATTTGTTACTAATTTTTCTTCTTGGGTACTTAATTCATCCCACTTTAAAACTTCGCTAGCGGTTAAATGTATTAGATCAATTTTGTTTTTAAGAGTTTCGCAGATTGTTCCTTTTCCACTTCCGTGAATTCCTCCTATGAATATAATATTTTTCATTTGTTATAATAGGTTATTTAATTCTCCGATTTTTTTAGCATTAGGAATAGCTTATCTATATCTATCATATAATGGAATAAATAAATCTAATTTCGTCTCCCTTTGTACCCTTGGCCTTTGTTTATCAAACTTACAAAACCGTCTAATTTTTACTTTACGGTTTTCCATAATCTGAGCTAATAAATAATTTGTAAAATAATCCTTTTAAGTATAAAAAGGGTACCGTATAAATACCTGTTTTTATTTCTTTTACATGTCTAGTCCTGAAATAGCGATACACAAAAAGCATCGTTATGGAAGATCAAATAAAATATGTAAAGCGTAGTCAAC
>NZ_JBGQOF010000029.1:0-41763 GCF_052113665.1 Flavobacterium sp. W22_SRS_FK3
GGGATTTATAAGCTAATTTGTTCCCATAAAAACAAAGCAAGGGATTGATTTGAGCTGACACGTAACCCTTAAAAAAACAGAGCACTGGGATTTATAAGCTAATTTGTTCCCATAAAAACAAAGCAAGGGATTGATTTGAGCTGACACGTAACCCTTAAAAAAAACAGAGCACCGGGATTGATAAAGCTAGTTTGTTCCCATAAAAGACAAAGCAAAGTGGTTAATTCCACTAAAATCTTTAAAATGGAACTGATTCTTGGGGAAAGAATTCTCAGGAATCACCATTTTAAAATCTAATTTAAGAATAATGGGGAATTCTTAAATACAAAAAAAGAGTCTACATTTAATTGCAGGCTCTTTTTTGTATTTATAAAAATCTTGAATACTTCTTATCCATTTAAAGCTTCAGCACCACCAACAATCTCTAAGATCTCGTTCGTAATAGCAGCCTGTCTTGCTTTGTTGTATGTCAATTTCAATTGGTTTCTTAATTCAGTTGCGTTGTCAGTTGCTTTGTGCATAGCTGTCATACGTGCTCCGTGCTCTGAAGCAAATGAATCACGAATACCTTTGTATAATTGTGTTTTTAATGATTTAGGAATCAAGGTTAACACAATTTCTTCTTTTGAAGGTTCGAAAATATAATCTCCAGCAGTAACCGGTACCTCTGATTTAATTGGAGCTAACGGTAAAAACTGTTCTGTCTGAACAATTTGAGTAGCAGCATTTTTAAACTGATTGTAGATCAATTCAATTCTGTCATATTCTCCAGATAAGAATTTTTCAGTTAAATTATCAGCAATTCCGGCAACATTTTCAAAAGTCAGATGATCAAAAATTGCATTATGATGACCGTGAACTTTAAAAGTTTTACATAGTACATCATTTCCTTTTTTACCTATTGGAAAAACATCAACTTGTTTTCCAGCATAAAAAGCAGCACGATTCTTAATCTCTTTAATTATGTTAGAATTGAATGCACCACATAACCCTCTGTTAGAAGTTATAGCCACAAGCAATACTTTTTTTACTTCACGTTGTGTGGTGTAATCTCCTCCAACTTCACCATCAAGTGTAGCAGAAAGATTTTGCAGTAACTCCGTTAATTTCTCGGCATAAGGGCGCATTGCAGTGATTGCATCTTGTGCTTTCTTAAGCTTTGCAGCAGAAACCATTTTCATAGCCGATGTAATCTGCATCGTCGATGAAACGGAAGTAATTCTATTACGGATTTCCTTTAAATTTGCCATTTTATTAAAGTTGTTGGTTGTTGGTTGTTGGTTGACCGTTTCCTGGATAATTCCAACAAAAATCAACCAACAACGATCAACTAAATTTAGATATATTTTGCTGAAATTTCTTTTGCTGCCTTTTCGATAACATCAGTAATATTATCATCTAACTTACCAGCTTTCAACGCATTAAGCGTGTCTTTATGTTTGCTGTTCAAGTAAGCTAAGAAATCAGCTTCGAATTCTTTTACTTTATTTACAGGAACATTTCTTAATAAGTTTTTAGAACCAGCGTAAATAATAGCTACTTGATTTTCAACTGTATAAGGATCATTCAAGCCTTGTTTCAAGATTTCAACGTTTCTTTTACCTTTTTCGATTACATTTAAAGTAACTGAATCAAGATCAGAACCAAATTTAGCAAACGCTTCTAATTCACGAAATTGAGCCTGGTCTAATTTTAAAGTTCCGGAAACTTTTTTCATTGATTTAATCTGAGCATTACCTCCAACACGAGAAACAGAGATACCAACGTTGATCGCAGGACGCACTCCAGAGTTGAACAAATCTCCATCAAGGAAAATCTGACCATCTGTAATCGAGATTACGTTTGTTGGGATATATGCAGAAACGTCACCAGCCTGAGTTTCGATAATTGGTAAAGCAGTCAATGAACCGCCACCTTTTACGATAGACTTGATAGAATCTGGTAAATCGTTCATGTTTTTAGCAATTCCATCATCTGCAATTACTTTACAAGCACGCTCTAACAAACGAGAGTGTAAGTAAAAAACGTCTCCAGGGTATGCCTCACGTCCCGGTGGCCTTCTTAATAAAAGAGAAACCTCACGGTAAGCAACAGCTTGTTTAGATAAATCATCATACACAATAAGTGCAGGACGACCTGAATCTCTAAAATATTCTCCAATTGCAGCACCTGCGAAAGGAGCATAAACTTGCATTGGAGCTGGGTCAGAAGCATTTGCAGCAACAATAACCGTATAAGCCATTGCACCTTTTTCTTCTAACATTTTAGCAATTCCTGCCACAGTAGAAGCTTTTTGTCCAATTGCAACATATATACAAAATACAGGCTTTCCTGCATCGTAAAATTCTTTTTGATTTAAGATGGTATCGATACAAACAGTTGATTTACCTGTTTGACGGTCACCAATAACAAGCTCACGTTGTCCACGACCAACCGGGATCATAGCATCAACTGCTTTTACTCCTGTTTGTAATGGCTCAGTAACTGGCTGACGGAAGATAACTCCTGGAGCTTTTCTTTCCAGAGGCATTTCGTATAAGTCTCCACCAATTGGTCCTTTTCCATCAATTGGAAAACCAAGAGTGTTTACTACACGTCCTACCATTTGCTCACCTACTTTAAGAGAAGCGATACGTTGTGTTCTTTTTGCTGTTGAACCTTCTTTGATTCCTGTTGATGGTCCTAAAAGTACCACACCAACATTGTCTTCTTCAAGGTTCAATACAATAGCTTCAAGTCCATTGTCAAATTCAACTAACTCACCATATTGTACATTCGATAACCCGTAAATACGAGCAATACCATCTCCAACCTGAAGTACTGTTCCTACTTCCTCTAGCGTAGCACCAGATTCAAAACCTTCTACTTGCTTTCTTAATATTGCTGAAATTTCAGCAGGTTTGATTTCCGCCATCTTAATTTATAATTTAGACACTTTATGTGTAATAAAACTAATTACTTAACTCTCTTTTTAATACCTGCAATCTGTTTGCTACAGAAGCATTGTATTGTTGATCACCTATTCTTAAAATAAATCCTCCAATGATAGATGGATCTACTATATTTTCTAATGTTATCTTTTTATCTGATAATGTAGCCACTTTTGCCAAAACTTTCGCTTCTAAAGCTGCATCCATCGGAATGGCAGTTGTAACCTTAGCTACCTCAACACCATTACTTTCATCAAATAATTTTTTATATTCTAAAGCTATTGCTTGAAGAATTTCAAATCTTTTGTTTTCGAATAATAAATGAAACAAACCTTTGGTTACGCCATTTACATTTGCAAAAACTTCTAAAAGAGCACTTTCTTTAATCTCAACAGTTGTTGTTGGGTTTTCAATAAAGGTACTCAATTCTGCATTGCTTTCAATAGTTGAAGCAATCAGTTTCATATCGTTGTTTACAGCTTCGGCAACACCTTTAGAGTTTGCTAAGTCTAGAATTGCTTTTGCATAACGAATTGCTGCTCTTGTACTTGCCATAATATTAGTTTAACTTTACGTCACCTAACATTTTCTCAACCAATTTAGTTTGAGAGTCTTTGTTAGATAATTCTTCTTTCAACAATTTTTCAGCGATGCTTAATGATAAAGTTGCAACTTGCGATTTCAATTCAGCCATTGCAGCATTTTTTTCACTTTCGATAGCAGCCTTAGCTTGTTCGATCATTTTTTGACCTTGCTCTTGCGCTTCGTTTTTAGAATCAGCAATCATTTTCTCTTTCATTTCGCGAGCTTCTTTTAGCATCGCATCACGTTCAGCACGAGCTTCATTCAAAACTCTTAAATTGTCAGCTTGTAAATTTTGCATTTCTCTCTTTGCATTCTCAGCAGAAAGTAAAGCATCTTTAATACCTTCTTCTCTTGCTGTGATAGACTCCATAATTGGTTTCCATGCAAATTTTACTAAAAGTAAAATTAAAACCAACAAGATTAAAGCTTGCCAAAAGAATAAACCGAATGAAAAATCGTTAATTAACTTATCCATTTTATAACTATATTAAAATATTTAATTTCTTTTTAAAAGGTAACAACACCTTTAACCAACCGTTAAAGATGTTGTTAGTTTTTTCTTTATTATTTTCCTAAGATCAAAGCAGCAAATGCTAAACCTTCTAATAAAGCCGCGATAATAATCATCGCAGTTTGAATTTTACCTGCAGCTTCTGGCTGACGAGCAATCGCGTCCATAGCAGATCCACCGATTTTACCTAAACCTAAACCTGCACCGATTACTACTAAACCTGCACCTACTAAAGTTGGAATTGTTCCCATAACTATTTATATATATAAAATTAAACTTCTAAATTAAATAATCACATTTTCTTCTTCATGTCCATGACCGTGATCATGATCCTGAACGGCCATACCAATAAACAATGATGATAACATTGTAAAAATAAACGCCTGCAAAAATGCAACTAAAACTTCAATAACAGAAATAAACAATGTTAATCCCATTGAGATCGGTAAATCTGCTGCTAAGTTTTTACCTACGAAAATCATTGCAATCAAACTCATAATTACAACGTGACCTGCTGTAATGTTTGCATATAAACGAATCAACAAAGCAAAAGGTTTTGTGAATATACCTAACACCTCAATTGGTGCTAAAATAATTTTCATTGGAACAGGAACTCCCGGCATCCAGAAAATGTGTCCCCAGTATTCTTTGTTAGCGCTAAATTGTGTAATTATAAAAGTAAAGGCTGCTAAACAAATTGTAATCGCAATATTTCCTGTAACATTAATTCCAAGTGGAGTCATTCCCAAAAGGTTTAACAACCAAACAAAGAAAAACACGGTTAATAAATAACCCATATATTTTCTATATTTTTTCTCGCCAATATTTGGAACAGCGATCTCGTCTCTGATAAAAATAATTAGTGGTTCTAATACTCTTCCAAAACCAGTTGGAATAGGTCCTTTTTTATATGATTTTGCCAGACCTGTAAACATTAATAATAATAGTAATGAAACCAAAAACATGGAAACAACATTTTTAGTAATAGAAAAATCTAATGGTTTTTCGTTTTCCGGATGTCCGTGCTCATTAAAGTTAATGGTACCAGCAGCATCAGTTTTATAAATTTTACCGTGGACTAATTTGTAAAAGTTTCCGTCAACTTCAGCAACTGTTTCTCCGTGGTGCAATTTTGATGATGAGAAGATTTTCAAACCGCCATCAATAAGAATAACAGGTAAAGAAAAACCATAATGTTTATTTTCCTTTTCATCTGAAAAGAAGACAAAATCATGAGAATCTTGTAAGTGATGGTCGATAAATGCATTCACTTTTTCCTTTGGATCCAAAGCCTGATGCTCTTCTGCCATAGCGGAATCATGTGAAATTACTTTCTCTTCGTGAACAACTTCTGATTGCAATTGTAAGGAGTCATTCTCAGAATTTGCAAAACTAATTACTGGAAGACAAGCTACTAAAGCTACAAGAATAAAATGGAGTGGTTTGTTTGAAATCACCATATCTGTTAAAAATCTTATTTTTTTTACGTTTCTAAAATTTGGTGCAAAGGTACATTTTTTATTAATATTCAAAAGGATATGAAAAATTATTTTTGAACCTTGTTTTACAGAATCGTTATTTTAACGCTTTTCATTTAATAATCGGACAGTTAAAAGCGTTTCAAATAACAAAAATAAAATAAATGTTATAAAAAAATTGATTTTTTCAATGACCACCACTTCGGATTTATCTTCCAAAACAGGTCTCAAAATTAAATATCCTAATAACATTTGCGTAAAGGTTCCGAACAGAAAAACCATTCCAACAATTTCAAAATTCTTCTTTTTTACTATTAATAATATAAGGTACAACAATGCGGAAATTCCGAAAAAAATTAAATACAAAAATTCTATACTATAATAAAAGTTATTGGGGTTAACTTCTAAAAGTAAAAATGCTGCTTTATGCAAAATGTAGGATGCCAAAGCTAATAAGAATAATTGTAAAATAGGCCTGTAAATTTTTAAAAACATGTGAAATAATTTTATGCAAATATGCAACATTTATTTAAAGCTGTTTTTTAAACAAAAAATTTACTTTATTTATTGATGTCATTTACTTGCCTGATAACATTATATAAGGCAAGTCCAACACCAAGCATGACGAAAATAGTATTATAATAAAATTTTGGGCTTGGATGATTTTCATCTAACCAGGTTCCAAAATAGGAAAACAAGAAAATAATAATTCCCATTTGAACAGGAATATTAATAAGTGGTAACCATTTATTCCTTCTGTTTTTCTTCGGCTCCTTTTCCATCTTTAATAGTTACTTCGTTGTTTTTTAACATTTTACAAGTAGCTGCAAAATCTGCTCCTGGTTCAATAGACAATTTTCCAACGGCAACTTCTCCATGAATATGTGCCGATGATTTTATATTAAGGACCTCGAGTACTTTTATTTTTCCGTGAAATTCTCCTTCAATGTCGGCATTGTTACAAATAATTTCTCCTTTAATAATACCTGATGGTCCGATAACTAATTTTCCTTGTGAAGTAAAATTTCCTATCAATTCTCCATCGATTCTAAAATCGGCTTTAGAAACAATATCTCCTATAATAGAAGTTCCTTCAACAATTCTGTTGGTTTTACCTAAAAGCTCTGTGCTGCTTTTTTTTGCTTTTTCAAACATGATTATGGGGTTTTTGGCAATAAATAAGTCTGAAGATTTTTCTTCATCTGAACTACTTTATAATTATCACTTGAAATAATAATGGCAGGATGTGAGATTTTGTATTTTGCATCATCCCTTAAAACTCCTGCAACATCATTAGCATATGCTTCTGATTTTATACCGTGAATTACAAAAAAGCTTTCCGTTTTATTATATCTGTCAAAAGAAGTAGTTAGTCTTTCAAAATTTTCAACCAATAAAAAAACCTTAATTGCTTCTTCAATTTTTTTAGCTGTTTTAGTATCGTTTTTACCAACTAAATATAAAATTTTCCAGTTTTTCCCATCTGTAGTAAAATCAAGTTTTTCTAAACTTGGAATTTGTTTTTCTAAAATTTCACGTGCACTTTTTCCTTCTTCACTATTTGGATAATTATCCGCAACTTCTTCCATGCTTTTTTTATAGGAAGCCAAACCATTAACTTTTCCTAAAGTATTGGCTTTTAACAACTCAAATTTAGAAACTATCTCATCTCCTGAAAATTGATTTATCAAATTATCAATATTATCCAGTACAACATCAAACTGTTCTTCCTGAAATAATTTATACCATTTTTCATACTCTTTTTCAGGCGATAAATTTGTGCCGTTTTCGGGATTTGTATTGTTTAAAATCTGGGCATATCTCGAATTTGGGTAATTAGCTGTTAT
Organism: Flavobacterium sp. W22_SRS_FK3; assembly: GCF_052113665.1. Lineage (NCBI taxonomy): Bacteria > Pseudomonadati > Bacteroidota > Flavobacteriia > Flavobacteriales > Flavobacteriaceae > Flavobacterium > Flavobacterium sp. W22_SRS_FK3. Next base: position 7,352 of record NZ_JBGQOF010000029.1, read on the forward strand.
ATCAAATTTTATCCTTTCAGCTCTTGCAGGATTTGTAATTTGGTATATTTTATACAGATTATACATCGATGGTAAGATCCATTTTTCTTCCGGATTGTTAAGAAGCAATTGCTCAAATTTACTACTGGCTAAATCGTATTCCTTAAATTTCTCTTTGTAAATTAATCCTAATTGATAGTATGCAAAATTGCGTTCTTTACCAATGCTATCCATAGCAACCTGAGTTGTTGGAAGTTGTTTTTCGTAAAACTCTGTCGTATACTTTTCAATAACAATTAAGTCTTTCAAAGCGTTTAATGAATCCTGTTTCATAGATATCGAATCAGTCAAAGCCGTATTTATATTAGCTTTTGAAGCAGATAACCTCCAGTTTCCACTTAATGCCCTGTTGCCCCACATTTTTCTAAACTGTAATTTTCCGTAAGCAACTGTTGATGGATTATAAAAATAGAAAACACTTGCCACATCATTTCCGGTTGGCGGATTGAAACCTCCTGGCATAACGATAGGTGATTTATTTCCTGTTGACTGAGGATTTACCGCCTCTGACGCATTGCTTGAATTTGTATTTTGTTCAATATTCGCTAATCGTTCTTTCTCTTTTTCTTCTAAGATTCGTTTAGCTTCATCTTTCTTTTTTAATTCTGCAATATAATTTTCAAAATACGTTTTTCTTTCAATTTCAGGTAAAGCTTTTACCATAATAATACTGTCATTGCGTTTTGCAATTCCTTCGTATTTGATAACATTGTCTAAGTTCTTTCGGTTTTTTTCGATAGAAGCAAACTCCCTGCTTTTCGGATCTAATTTAACCAATGTACTATCATAATATTTAGCAGCCATTGTATAATCAGTATTCTTAAAATACATATTCCCAATGTTTCTGTAAGTAGAAGCTATCAGATAAGAATCTTTAGATTTTCTTGCTAAGGATTTATTATAAAATTCAAGTGCATTTTGCTTGTCTTTATATTTATCGAAGAAAACTCCCATTTCGAAAAAGAGAATGTCATAATAAGGTCTGTTTTCGCGATCTTCAACCAATTTATTATAGGTTTCAATAAACAAATCCTGATCTCCATTTTCATAATCAAAAATTTGCGCTTTTTTCGCATAAGCCTGCATCATATATTTTCGATCGGCTTTACGATTCATATCGATTACGCTATTGTAAAAATAAATGGCGCTGTCTCTTTTTTCAGCTTCCTGATACATCTGACCCAAAATAAAACGGTAACGGGCTTTGTCTTCATTTATTCTTGAAAACTTTTCAGCAATCTTAAGTTTGGTAACAGCACTGTCTTTTTCTTCGAGATTTAAAAATGCCTCTGCCAGCAATGCATTTGCATCTGAAAATGTTTGTTTGTCTAAATCCGTGTTTTTTAATAATAGTTTGGTGTTTTTTATCACAATTGCATCATTTCCCAGACGCATGTTGGTTTTTTCACGCCAAATTTTAGCTGTATAAATATTACTGCTGTTTGGGTATTTGTATAAAATATAATTGAATGCTTCGAGCGCAGGAATAAAACGCTGGTCATAATATCGTGCTTTTCCAAGCATTAAATAGGCTTCATCAATTTGAGTGTTTTTCTCTCTGCCGCCTATGTTCATTGAATGCTTCTGAATGGCTTTTGTTGCTTTGGTTTCGGCCAGTTCAAAATCGGGATTTTTGGTTTTCTCCTGTTCCGAAATATTGTCATCTATTTGCATTTTTTCGATTGGCAGCATCTTCCAAAAATTATCCTGATTATTGCCTTTTATGGCAGTTAACCCTTTATCTAAAGCAATTCCGCCATTATACAAAATATTATATTTTGTACTCAAAGCATGTGAATTTCTAGCCAAAAAAGTATCTCTTTTGGTAGAACAGGCTATCAAAAAAAATAAAAAAATAAATGGAAAACTATATTTCAGAGCATTCTTTTTCAATAGAAAAGAGTTTAAATCAATTAACTTCTAAAAAGGATTTTTAGTATAATGACTGGTAAAAATACGCTTCTTTTTGAAATATGGAAATTTATACTGCAAAAAACGATTCCAGCTCCTGCAAGGTCTCTTTTGAGGTTTGAATATCTTTTACAATTTCGCCTTTATTCAAAGCTACAATTCTATCACAAACTTCAACAGTATGCTGCAAATCATGACTGGAAACAAGAACAGTAACATTTGGATTTTCTGCCAATTCTTTAATGATTTTTTTTAATCGGCTTACTGTTGTTGGATCTAAATTGGCAAACGGTTCATCCAATATAATTACTTCAGGATTGCCAATAAGTGTGGCAATTATCCCTACTTTCTTCTGGTTTCCTTTGGATAAATCCCGCAAATATTTCTTGTTTTTCAGAATCTCTCCATTAAAAAACTCTTCGTGCTTCACTAATAAAGCGTCAACATCTGCTTTATTCTGATGGCGTAAATCTCCAATAAAATAAAAATATTCTTCCGGGGTCAAATAGCCAATCAGGAAACTTTCATCCAAAAAGGAACCGGTAAACGATTTCCAGTTTTCGTTTGTATTAACCTGAATAGTATTGCTCGTAATGTTTCCTGTTGAAGGCTGAATTAAATCTAACAGCAAACTAAAAAAAGTAGTTTTACCTGCTCCGTTATTTCCCACTAATCCGAAACTTTGTCCCTTTGGAATTTCAAGATTGTTTATGTTTAAAACTGTTGTTCCGTTATATATTTTTGAAAGTTGATTTACTTGTATCATTTTTTATCGTTTAATTGTTGATTTGGTTAATCGTTAATTTGTTTTTCAATTGGATAAAAATTATCTGATTATCAAATTGGCACATTTTCTAATTACGTTAATTCTTCTGTTTGTAAGCCTGAATCGTACTGTATTTTTCGATTTTGTATCTTTTCTCAATAAGTGAAAACACTTTATTTCTAAAGATAAAACCCAGAACCCCGGCTCCGGCAACAAAAGACAAGGCAAGTAATTTATCCCCTAAATAAAGTCCGAGCCCATACAGTGCCAAAGGCAATAATAATTTTGGCAAAGTCAGCAGCATGGCGCTTACATTAAATGCTTTTTTGTCTCCAAATGCGCCGCTTGATGAGCTTAAATCAATTGGCGTTTTGGTAAAAGCACCGCCAAGAAGTACCAAATGGGAGTTGACTCCGATATTGTAAACAGCACCAACTACGATAGTCAGATAAATTTCTAATCCATAGAAAAGGTAAAACGATGCTAAGATTGTCGAGATAAAAGTGGCAATTACAACAAGCCACCATTTTGAAGTGATATATCCACGATACGGGATATTTTGTGTCATCATTAATTGATAATAGGAACTGTCCCAACTTGGTACAAATTGTCCGAAGACAAATAAAAATCCACCCGAAACAAAAATCCCTGCAAAAATATGCATGATGGCAGGCTGATGTGAGTTTCCAAAAAAGATCAATCCGTAAAACAAAAAGAAAAAACTCATTAGCAGTGTTGTTTTAGATCTTTTATTTCTTCGGATTAGTTTAATGTCATTTTTAAGAAACGTTCCTAAAGTTCCAAATTGATTCAGCCAAACAAGATTTTCAGTCGTTGCGATATCTTCTTTTTTAGAAAGTCCAGCATCTAAAAATAAATTGTTTTTAAAATATTTGAATGTAAAAGCATAAAGACCGATGAGAACCAGTATCGGAATCAAAAACAACCATTTTGTTTCATAAAATCCCTGAAAAAAAGGCGTTGTAAAAACAGTAATGTCAAATAACTTATAATATTGTGCAGCTCCTAAAGCCAAAGCGATTCCAATGAAAACAATAAATAATTTATCAATATTACTCAAAATAATATTTAAAAAATTATTGAGATATATTAAGGAGAAAATCGCCAAAAGCCAAAAAAGGATTCCTAAAATATCATATCCTTCTACTGCCATGATAATAGAAAAAGGAAGAAAGAAAAGAGCATGTACCCAGTTAAAAAAAGATAAGGCTGTTTTACCTAAAGAAAAATGAACAATAGTAGGTTTTTTAAAAGGTAAAACCAATAATGGTTTAATATTTAATACCGGAATTGCCTGCATTAATAAGCGAACAACCAAATCGAATAAAAAATAATAAATCAAAAATTTGTTGATGGTTACCAGCGGTTCAAGGTTCATTTTCTTTAGTATATAAAATGCTCCCACTCCCATTCCGATAAAAATGATGGAAAAATAGACCATCAAAAAACCTATCAAAATTTTCATTGCCAGATTTGCACCAAACGATGCCGATCTGGTAAAAGCTTTCCATTCGAGATAAATAAATTTTTTAATCATGGTTCTTTGGTTTTGAGTTTTATAGTAAGAGACCAAATTTAGGCAAACGTTACAAAAAAAGTTAAAAAAAATACTTTAGTGCCTTTCAATTAGTTGCTGTTTGCTACTTTTGCATAAAATATCATATCATGCCTTCATTCTTAAAACTCATAATTAAAGAGGTAAGACGCGAAACTTCTGATTCGGTTTCGATTCTTTTTAATGTTCCTGAAGAACTAAAACCAGACTATAAATTTATAGCCGGACAATATATTAATTTGAAATTAACTCTTGATAATCAGGAAATTCGCCGTGCTTATTCTATTTGTTCTGCACCCGAAAGCGGTGAATTAAGAATTGCTGTAAAAGCTGTTAAAAATGGTTTGTTTTCGCAATTTGCCAATACCAGACTTAAAGCCGGAGATGTATTAGAAGTAGGTCACCCAGAAGGAAAATTTACTTTTGAACCGGATGCCGAAAGACAAAAAAACTATGCCGCTTTTGTTGCCGGAAGCGGAATTACGCCTGTACTTTCTATTATAAAATCGGTTTTGAAAAGTGAGCCAAAAAGTACTTTTGTATTGGTTTACGGAAACAAAACTCCCGATGAAACTATTTTTCATCAGGAACTGCACGATTTACAATTGCAATATGTAGGACGTCTTTTCGTGCATTATGTCTTTAGTCAGGCTAAAGCCGAAAATGCTTTATTTGGAAGGATTGATAAATCGGCGGTGAATTTTGTTTTGAACAACAAACACAAAGAATTACAGTTTGATAAATTCTATTTGTGTGGTCCTGAAGAAATGATCGATAGAGTTTCCGGAATTTTGAAAGAGAAAAATGTAAAAGACTCGGCTATTAAGTTCGAACTTTTTACCTCTTCTTCTCAGGAAAATCAAATTCAGACTTCATTAGAAGGGCATTCAAAAATTACAGTTTTAGTTGATGATGACGAAGTTTCTTTTGAAATGTCTCAAAAACAGACTATTCTGGACGCTGCTTTAAAACAAGGAATTGATGCACCTTATTCCTGCCAGGGTGGAATTTGCAGCAGCTGTTTAGCCCGTATCACTTCCGGAACTGCAGAGATGACAAAAAATTCTATTTTGACTGATAAAGAAATTGCTTCTGGCTTAGTTTTAACCTGTCAGGCGCACCCAACTTCAGAATCTATTTATGTAGATTATGATGATGTTTAGACATTAAATCTCAAAAGTTAAAATCCCAAATCTCAACTTTAAAATTGAGATTTGGGATTTTTTTTGAACTCATTTTACCAAAAGTTAAACATTTGTAAAATTCAATACAAATTTCTTTCTCTTCAAAAATACAATTTAACTTAAACAGCATAAACAATCACAAAAAACATAATTAATTTTAAGAATTTTTAAAAAAAATACACTTAAAAATTTAGTATATTAAGGTGTAATTATAACTGATATTACTTTTTTATCTTAATTTTAAGTTTAAAAGTTATCTAATTGTCAACACGGTTTAACATTAAATATTATGGCAATGCATCACTACCTTCGTCTGTCTTTTATATTTCTTTTTTAATAACATCTTATTTTGTATCTATTTTATAATGAATTACCCCGAGGCAGAGCCTCGAGGTAATTCCATTGTTCTTTAAATTTACAAAAGTTTCTGGATTTTCCCGATTATTTCATCCGGAGAAATACTTCTCATCACATCCTCATAACCTTCCACAATTTTATTGCCATAAACAGAAGATGGCAATTTTGGATATTGATTTCGATCTGATGTTAAAGCATTTTCTAAACTTTGATTAAAAGGCAAAAATCCTGCGTATGGATGCGTTGCACCCCAAAGCGTAACCACTTTTACTCCCAGCATTGCAGCAATATGTGCGTTACCGGAATCCATAGAAAGTATAACATCAAGATTGCTAATGAGTTGTAATTCCTGCTGAAATTTAATTTTTCCAGCCATATTAATTACATTTTCGAATGGTTTTGAAAGTGAATCTAAAATTTCGATTTCTTTTTTTCCTCCTCCAAAAAGAAGGATTTTATAATTTGGATTTTGTGCCAATGAAGAAATAACTTCAGTCATTAAATCCAAAGGATAAACCTTGGAATCATACTGTGCAAAAGGCGCAATTCCGATTAACTTTTTATTTTGATTGCCAATGATTTCCAAAACAGCTGAGTCCAATTCTGCCTTTTCAGGAAATTCAGGATTCGATAAATCTAATGGAAAACCAAGTTCTTCAAACACTTTGGCATGTCTTTCGAACATGGTTGGCAATTGTTTTAAAATTTTATTTTCCGCACGAGTCAGTTCTTTCTTCCCCTCTCTTCCTTTATCAACTGTGGCTCTTTTTTTTCCGCTTAAAGTGAAAAGCAAACTCACAATTTTGGATCTTAAAACATTATGAAGATCTGCAAAAGCGTCAATTTTAAACTTTTTAACGTCTTTAAATAATCTTACAAGTCCTGGAAAACCTTTGTGTCTTTCTTTCTCATCAAAAGCAAAAAATTCCAAATTCGGAATTCCGTCAAAAAAAGGTTTAAAAAAAGGACGTGAAATCACTGTCAGTTTTACGGTTGGATACTGTTTTACAAAGGCTCTTAAAACAGGAACCGTCATGGCGACATCTCCCATTGCGGATAGTCTCATGACGGCTATATGCTTAATTTTATTTGACAATTTTTTGACTTTTAAAAATTAAATTGTGAACCACTTATGTTATTCCAACTTATTAAAAACACTTTTTTAATCAAATTCTGGTCCTTTTCTTTTTAGCCCAGATTAAAATGAAAATCCCGGAGCAAAAAAAATAAAGTTTCCTGTCTAAAAAAAGCGACCAACGGAAGCTCTTTTTTGAACATTATAAACTCTTTTCTTTTGTGAGGAATTGAAATGGAAAACTGGAAATAGACCCAAAAATTATTTCTTATTTTGATACAAAACCGGATTCAATTCATCGTCATTGTACATTTTCATTTGTTTGTACACTTTCATGAATTTATCTCCATTTTCGATGTCAGTCAATAAATCTTCAATTGCTGTAGATAAATCGCTTCTCTGCTCTAAAAGAATATTTAATTTTTCCTGACATTTATCTCTGTGTTCTTGTGAAGCTTCAGCACGACTAGCTTCTTCCTGCATATGATAAATTTTTAAAGCTAAAATTGACAATCTGTCAAAAGCCCATGCAGGACTTTCTGAGTTGATTTTTGCACCGTCTTTTGCTTTTACATGACTGTATTTTTGCAAAAAATAACTGTCAATATATTCCACCATATCAGTACGTTCCTGATTCGAAGCGTCAATTTTTCTTTTTAAAGTCAAAGCTGCAACTGGGTCAATTTGCGGATCACGAATAATATCTTCATAATGCCATTGAACAGTGTCAATCCAGTTTTTTAAATATAATAAATGTTCGAATTTATCTTTTGGGAAAGGATTATTTATGGGCTGGTCAACATTATCAAACTCATGATAATCTTTGATACTTTGTTCGAAAACTGAATACGCTAATTTTGAAAACATGTATTTATTTTTTAGAGATACAAAGATACTTTTTATACTTTTATAGTACGTAAAAAACCTTTAATTTTTCATTTCGTATCATACGCAACTGATAATTCTAAAAATTCATTATGGAAATTCATTACATCTCTGAAAATAACAGCATACTAAATCATTTTTTAGCACAAATCAGAAACGTAAATATTCAGAACGACAGTATGCGCTTTCGCAGAAATATCGAACGAATTGGCGAAATTATGGCTTATGAGCTGAGCAAGAATTTGACCTACAAAGAAATAGAAATCCAAACACCTCTTGGAATAAAAAAAACGACAGAAATTGAAAGTGATTTAGTTTTATGTCCAATTTTAAGAGCAGGATTACCGCTTCACAACGGATTTTTAAATTATTTTGACCATGCAGAAAATAGTTTTGTATCGGCTTGCAGACATCATCCAAATAATGCTGATGAGTTTGAAATTTTAGTTGAATATCAGGCAATTTCAGACTTAAATAATAAAACGGTTTTACTTCTTGATCCTATGCTAGCAACAGGACAATCGATAGTAGCGGTTTTTAAAAAATTGCTTGAAAATGCCACTCCAAATGAGATTCATATTGTAGTCGTTATCGCTGCCCCAGAAGGAGTTGCGTATCTTGAAAAAAATCTACCGGACAACTGTCATTTATGGGTTGCGGCTTTAGACGAAAAATTAAACGAAAAAAACTACATCGTTCCCGGCCTTGGTGACGCAGGAGATCTTGCTTACGGAAGCAAATTATAGTTGTGAGTAAAATGTAAATAAACCGCAGCAGATTAGTACATATAACACAATTTCCCTATTTAGTTTTTGCTGTGTAAATTCAATATGGCTAGATGCCATAATGGCCAAAGGTGTAATGCTAAACAACAATAAGTCATTGCTTTTGTTTGGTGAAAGAATAAAAACAAAAACTGCAATAAAAAAACTAGCTATTACCTTTTTGTATGAAGTATGAACAATTTGTGGTCTGTTTGATAGGGTTGTTAACATTGAAACTACAAAAAATAAAGCTACCGCAACATAAATTGAAAATGCTCCGTTTTCGTAATTATTTTTAAAATATTCAATTCTTAAATCAATAACTGCCCTATCCTGAATAAATTTTATAGCATCGAAATTGAAAATTAATGATGTTGTTAAAAATAATAATGTTACAGCCAATAGAGCAATAAATGGTAAAATCCAATTTCTATAATCTCTGGATACGTGAAAAATTATAGATATAAAGACTAATATCAGGAAAAGAATACACCAAAATTGAAATAACGTAGCCACTAAAATCCAAAAAGAAGCATCAAATATCTTTTCTTTTGAAGCCTTAAGTGATTGTAAAGAAATTAATCTTCGCAACGCTAATAACAGAAAAAAATTGGCATATATAGCATTTGGATTATTGAATATTGTCGGGAAAAACAATAGAAACAATAAATAAAAAAGTATTGCGTATCCATTGTCTTTACTTAGCCCGTTCTTTTTAACGATGAAATTTATCAGAAAAAAAGAAGCAAAAATAAAGCACAACAAACTTACCTTTTGAAATACCAAAAAATAAGAACTCATCCATGATGGTTCCTGAATTTGAAATAGAAAAAAGAAAACCAGTATTAAAATTACGACCAAAGAATAATTTAATGGTGTAGATTTTTTAAAAACACTTGTTATCATAAGGATATTTTATACTTTTGTGAATGTAAATATAATACTTGTTTAAAAAGGAAAACCAACAAGTTGAAAAAAGATTCTATTACCGGAATAACTTCAATGCGTTACACAACAATAAATAACATATAATTTTATAAATTATGACAGCTTTTTTTGAAGGAATACAATACTTATTTGTTAACATTTTGTTCGCTCCACTTGACTTTTTACGTCATTTAGAACTTATTACGTGGTTTGGTGCAAATACAATTAACTGGATTTTTATGATCATCTGTGCATGCGCAATCGTTTATTGGATTAAACAACTACGCATTTTTGATGACGCCGGAACAGAAAACCAAGATACTACGGCTCATTCATTTTTAAAATAAAAAAACCTAACCCTTTTATGAGGGTTAAAATTATTTTATATTAAATCGAAACCAATATCTTTTCTAAAATACATCTTATCAAAACTTAGTTTATCTATGTTTTGGTAAGATTTTTTTATGGCTTGTTGGAAATCGTCTCCGTAAGATGTTATTGTTAACACACGTCCTCCGTTAGTAACGACATTTTCGTTATCTAATTTTGTTCCTGCATGAAAAACAATAGAATCTGTAATACTTTCTAAACCTGTAATTACTTTTCCTTTTTCAAATTCTTCAGGATATCCACCAGAAACGACCATAATTGTAGTGGCACTTCTTGGATCAACTTGCAATTCGAAAGCGCCTAATTCCTGATCTGCAACAGCTTGAAATAATGCTACCAAATCAGATTTTAATCTTGGAACAACAACCTCAGTTTCCGGATCTCCCATTCTTACATTGTATTCTATAACGATTGGTTCATTTTTTACATTAATCAAACCAATAAATACAAATCCTTTGTATTCGATTCCGTCTTTTTGAAAACCTTCTATGGTTGGTTTAACAATACGTGTTTCAATTTTTTCCATCAAAACAGCATCAACATAAGGAACTGGAGAAACTGCTCCCATTCCGCCTGTATTTAGTCCTGTATCGCCTTCGCCAATACGTTTGTAATCTTTTGCTGTTGGAAGAATTTTATAGCTTTTCCCGTCTGTCAAAACAAAACAGCTTAATTCTATTCCGTCCAAAAATTCCTCGATAACTACTTTTGAACTCGCAGATCCAAATTTTTCGTGAACCAGCATGTTTCTTAATTCTGTTTTGGCTTCTTCAAGATCCTGAATAATCAAAACTCCTTTTCCGGCAGCTAATCCATCTGCTTTTAAAACATATGGTGGTTGTAAAGTTTCTAAGAAAGCACATCCATTTTCAACCGTTTCGGCAGTAAAACTATCGTAAGCTGCAGTAGGGATGTTGTGTTTAATCAGGAATTCTTTAGCAAATTCCTTGCTTCCTTCTAATTGAGCACCTAATTTTGATGGACCAATAACCGGAATATGGTTTAAACTTTCGTCCTTTTTAAAATAATCGTAAATGCCTTTTACCAACGGATCTTCAGGTCCAACGACTACCATTTTTACATTTTCTTTAAGGACAAATGTTTTTATGGCATCAAAATCGGTTGGAGACATGTCAACATTTGTAGCAATTCCAGCCGTTCCTGCATTTCCCGGTGCAACAAAAAGTTTTTCGCAAAGCGGACTCTGAATCATTTTCCACGCAAAAGCATGTTCTCTTCCGCCTGATCCCAATAGTAAAATTGTCATGGTATAGTTGTATTTAGTTGTGGTGCAAAAATAATTGCTTTTGTACGTAAAAAATAATTAAATCTTAAAAAGTTGTTGATTCTTCTCTATTAGTAATTGGAGAATATTATTTTTGATGAAAAATACGGTTCCAAATGATTTCTCTTTTCGATATTTCGCTTCAATTAAATGGTTTTCCAATAGAGAAAGCCAAGGCTGAATTAGACCAAATTGTGAATTTATCCGAAGAAGATTATATTGTTTTTCTTCAAAATAAAAAAGAGGAAATTGTTGCTTTTCATTTGCAAAACAACACTTTTTATCAGGAATTAGTTGGAAGCAAAATTACTCCAAATTGGGAAAATTTACCCATTTTAAATAAACAGAATCTACAGAAACCTCTTGAGGAAAGACTCTCAAAAGGATATACTTTAAAAAATATTTACCTCAACAAAACATCCGGATCGAGTGGAACACCTTTTGTTTTTGCGAAAGATAAATATGCTCACGCCTTAACCTGGGCATCAAACATTATGCGTTTCGGCTGGTTTAACATTGATTTTAATCATTCGTACCAGGCTCGTTTTTATGGCATTCCGATGGATTTTGCTGGATACCAAAAAGAACGTTTTAAGGATTTTTTGAGTCGCCGTTTTCGTTTTCCGGTTTTTGATTTATCAGATGAAGTTTTAGGAAAATTTCTGGGAAAATTCAAATCGAAAAAATTCGATTATGTTAATGGTTACACAAGTTCGATTGTTTTATTTGCTAAATATTTAGAAAAGAAAAATATCATTCTAAAAAAAATCTGTCCAACTTTAAAAGCTTGTTTTGTTACTTCGGAAATGCTTTTTGAATCGGATAAAACATTGTTACAAAAGCAATTCGGCATTCCGATAATCAATGAATACGGAGCTTCAGAATTGGATTTGATTGCTTTTGAAAATCCAAAAGGCGAATGGCAGGTAAATGCTGAAACCCTGTTTGTCGAAATTTTAGATGAAAACAATAATGTTCTGCCTTACGGTCAAGAAGGCCGAATTGTGATTACTTCTTTGTTCAATAAAGCAAATCCTTTTATCAGATATGAAATTGGCGACATCGGAATTTTAGATGAAAAAAGTACGCCGAAAAAACCAATTCTGAAAAAATTAATTGGAAGAACAAACGACATTGCAATTTTGCCAAGCGGAAAAAAATCACCGGGACTAACTTTCTATTATGTAACCAAAAGCATTATTGAAGATGATGGAAATGTCAAAGAATTTATCATCAAACAAACCAAATTAGATACTTTCGAAATTGAATATGTTTCTGAAAAAGAATTGAATGGTGAACAAATTCAAAAAATTGAAGAAGCGATTTCCTTATATCTTGAACCAAATTTAAACTTCACTTTTACCCGAAGAAATGTTTTAGAAAGAACCAATCGAGGAAAATTAAAGCAATTTAAATCTTTTTTATGATATAAATAAAATCTTACAATTTTTTTTGCTAATTAAAAACTTATGAACGATCAATCTTTACTTTCCGAAGAAACAATTTCTAAAAAATATACTTTATTCGCGGACATAAAGTGATGCTGGATAGCGATTTGGCTTCTCTTTATGATGTCGAAACTAAAAGACTAAATGAACAGGTAAAAGAAATTCATCTCGATTTCCTGAAGATTTCATGTTTCAACTAACTGAAAATGAATACAATTCTTCAAGGTCGCAATTTGCGACCTTGAAGAATGGAAGAGGTTCAAATTTAAAATATCTTCCTTATGCCTTTACCGAACATGGAATATTAATGCTTTCAAGTGTATTAAAAAGCGATAAAGCCATTCAAACCAATATACAAATCATGAGAATTTTTACAAAAGTGAGACAAATGCTTTTGGACACAACCGAAATTAAAGTTGACATACTCCAGATTCAAAAGAAGCTTGAGAATCATGATAAAAACATAGAATTGGTCTTTTCTTATCTGGATGAATTGACAGAGAAAAAGGAAAATGAAAAGGAAAGAGTGAAAATTGGATATAAAAAATAATTGGAGGTTATAAATTATGACTTTAAAATCCTAAATTTTCTTTATATATACAGGTTTTATAATCAACTGTGTAAATAAAAATAGGATCATCAAAAAAACAGAAAACACAAAATTAAAGCCATGGAATTGGCTGTAAACACCAAAATTGTGTTTGATTAATTTGAATTTTGATGATGAAATAGAATCTTTTCTGATTCTGTAAAAGGCTAAAGATTCAGGGACTGGTTTTGTAACCTTAATTTGCTTTAAAATAGTAAGCCAGATACGCCAATCTTGTCTTTTTTGAGTAGCTTCTAAAGTAATTTTTCCAAAATAATCAGCGTCATAAATTGCCGTTAAATTGCCAACATAATTGCAAAAAAACAATTTTTCGTACGTTAAATTTGCAGGCGCTTCAACTCGTCTGTTTAGCAAGTTTCCTTCTTCATCAATACAATCATAAAAACTAAAAGTGAAAGATAAATTATTTGCTTTTAAAAACTGTATTTGCTTTTCTAATTTCGAAAGAAACCATATATCATCTGCATCTAGAAAAGCGATATATTTTCCGGCTGCTTTTTCTAAAGCGACATTTCGGGCAAAACCATTTCCGGAATTTTTTGATAATCTAGACAATTTAAACCTAACATCTTTTTCGGCAAATTCATTTATGATTTTTACAGTTTCATCAGTTGAAGCATCATCTACCAAAATCATTTCCCAGTTTTGATAACTTTGATGCAGTACAGACTGCAAGGTGTCCCTAATATATTTTTCGGCATTAAAAGTTGGCGTTATGATAGAAACTAAATCACTCATTAATACGCTTTTTTATCACCCTTAATAATATGGTAAATCGTGATTAAAATAATTTTCAGATCTAACAAAATGGACCAGTTCTCAATATAAAAAATATCATATTTTACCCGGTTTATAATATCATAATCCGATTCAATTTCGCCTCGAAAACCTTTCACCTGTGCTAAACCAGTGATTCCCGGTTTTATAAAATGGCGTACCATGAATTTATCTACTTTCAAGATATATTCCTGATTATAGCTTACCATGTGTGGTCTTGGTCCCACAACCGACATATCTCCAAGTAAAACATTATAAAACTGTGGCAACTCATCAATACTGGTTTTTCGAATAAATTTTCCGATTTTTGTAACTCTCGAATCATTTTTAGAAACCTGGTTTGGATAGGTTTCATTTGTCATTTCCATTGATCTAAACTTATAACAATTGAATTCCTTGTTATTAAGTCCATTCCGTTTTTGCTTCAGTAAGACAGGTCCTTTTGATTCCAATTTTATTAAAATTGCCAAAATTGGAAGAATCCAGGAAAGAACTCCAATAATAATTACTATTGAAAAAATAACATCAAAAGTCTGCTTCATTATTTTATACAAATTTTCATCGAGACGGATACTTCTAAGTGCAATTACAGGAATATAATCATAATATTCTAAGATAAAATTTCTAAAAAACATTTGATTCCCATCCGGTATAAATTTCAAAGTCTTTAGATTACTATCTGCAAAATCAATAATTTCGTCAATTTGATTCTGAGATAATCCTATAGTAGAACAATACATTTCGTCCATTTGTTTATTTAAAACAAACTCAAACATTTCTTCAATATGTTCGTTTTTTACTTCTTCAAATTCAAAAACATGAATCAGTTCATATCCATAGTCCGGATTCTCAGTAAAGAAATGTTTTAAAGGTGAAATACTGGCTTGATTCCCTAACAATACAACTCTTCTGTGATTTCCGCCAAATACTACCCGATACGTCTGAAGAAAATAATAGATTGAAAACTTAATGAATAAAATAAGAATAAATACAAACCATAAATAAAACAGTAACGTTTTAAAACTGGTTTGATTAGCATAAAAAAATGCTAATGCAAAAACTACGAAACCAAATAAACAGGCTTGTTTTAATGCACAGTTTAAAATGGCAATAACTTTAGTATATCGATAAACTTCATAAAAACCTAAATCAGAAGCAATACCAATCCAACCGATATTTAGTACAACTAAAAATAAAATTTGATCTACAGGAAAATGCGCGATATAAACCGCAAAAAAATTGATAATAAGCAAATCAATCAAATAGGAGAATGGGCGGATGTAGCCTGAGTATTTTCCTGTTTTTGTCCGCATTTATTTTATATAATTTGAAAAATCCTTATGTTCTTCTTTTGAAAGTTCTTCTTTTGAAAGTGATTTAAAATAATCATAGGTGATTTTCATTCCTTCGGCACGGTTTACTGTAGCTTCCCAACCTAATAGTTCTTTTGCTTTTGTAGTATCGGGCTGGCGTTGCAAAGGATCGTTTACCGGTAATGGATGGTACACTACTTTTTGATTAGTTCCGGTAAGTTTTATAATTTCTTCAGCAAAATCCTTAATCGTGATTTCATCCGGATTTCCAATATTTACCGGATACACATAATCTGAATGTAACAATCTGAAGATTCCCTCTACCTGATCATCAACATAACAAAACGAACGGGTTTGCATACCGTCTCCAAAAATAGTCAGATCTTCACCACGAAGAGCTTGTCCAATAAAAGCCGGAATTACACGGCCATCGTTAAGTCGCATTCTTGGTCCGTAGGTATTAAAAATACGTACAATTCGGGTTTCAACACCATGAAAAGTATGGTATGCCATTGTTATTGATTCCTGAAAACGTTTTGCTTCATCATAAACCCCGCGTGGTCCAATGGTGTTTACATTTCCATAATATTCTTCTGTTTGCGGATGAACTAAAGGATCTCCATATACTTCTGAAGTTGAAGCAATTAAAATTCTTGCTTTTTTTACTCGGGCTAAACCTAATAAATTGTGGGTTCCTAATGATCCTACTTTTAAGGTTTGAATTGGAATTTTTAAATAATCAATTGGACTTGCCGGTGAAGCGAAATGCAAAATATAATCTAACTCTCCTGGCACATGAACAAATTTCGTGATGTCATGATGATAGAATTCAAAGTGCTCTAGTTTGAATAAATGTTCAATGTTTTTAAGATCTCCCGTAATCAGATTATCCATTCCAATAACATAATAACCTTCTTTGATAAATCGGTCACATAAATGTGATCCTAAAAATCCTGCAGCACCTGTAATAAGTATTCTTTTCATATTAATTTGTTTCCTGCAGCAAATTTACTTTTTTCAACTTTATAAAATAAATTTAACATTTATCTTTTTTCTATTATTGACTAAACTTGTGATGAGCTGACTATTTAAGATTTAAAATTTGTTCCAGAATTTTTATCGTAATTAAATACGTAGGCTTTACTCCTGTAGTTCCTAAGCCCCCCGAAGCCAATGTGCTTCCTGTTTCTAAAGGATTATCTGAAGCGTAATAGGCATATCTGACCTTGATGTCATGAGGTACACTTTTTCTGATTTTTGAAGCAGATTGTATTGCTTTCTGATAATAAGATCCTTCCATTTCAAGACCGATTACTCCCCAGGTCGATTCATGAAAGAATTTTAATAACTCCCTGTTTTGTAAAGAAGTTCCTAAAACGGTAACCATGGCGCCTTCAAAAACAGCAATGTCGTTTCCTTCAAACATAGCACCTGTCAATTCATTTTCGAAGAAATAATTATCTGCTGTTCCTTCGTTTATATGTGCTGACGGAATCATGATATCTCCTTTCCCGCCTTCCAGAATTCCGGCCTTTCCCATTATCGAAACTGATTTAACATCTAATAATGTATCTTTTTTGTACGGTTTTAAAAGTTCATCTATGGTTTCATAAGCCTGTTCGCCAAAAGCATAATCCATTACTATTATTACCGGTTTAGTTTCGTCAGACTTGGTTTTAGGAAATGCTGTTTTTGTCCAGTCAATTTTGGCAGTATCAAAAATCTGAACATCTATATTGGTTCCTGATGTATCCGGCAATGAAATCATTCCGTTTTTCAAAGCCAATTCTTCCACTATAGCTCTGGTTTCTTTGGCTGCAGATTTGCTTAATTCTTCGTAAATAAAGAAATCTGATTTGTCTTTAAACTTGGTTTTCAACAAAGGTGTTGCAAAAATAGAATTCATTACACTGTGCATGTTTGCACTAATGACATGAATGGGTCTTTTTAAAAGACTGTTTGCTTTTAAAACTTCTTTAATATTGGTTGCCCAGATTTCACCATGAATGTGATGTCCTAAACGTTCTCTTAAAACAGGACTAAAAGTGATCGTTCTTTTATTATTATCGATCATTTCCTCGATCGCTAATTTTCCTAACCAATATATTACATGGAGAAAACGATCCGGGGCATTTTCAGAACCAAAAGCTTCATAAATATTCAAAACTTCTTCAAAAGTTCTTCCTAAAATATTGGAAACATGCGAAATTGCTTTTTCTTTTTCGACCAAAGGCAGCTTTTTGGTCTGCATCACTGCTTGTTCCAATTTTAACCAATCGCGCGAAACTTCTCCGCCATCATCTAATAAAACCCTGTTTCTGATTTTATGCGATTCGATGAAAATAAAAGTCAGATGTGTCAGAATATCATAAATATCCGATCTTCCACGAGTGATTTCAACATTCATTTGCTCCTCATCAATTCGGTAACAATTTCGTCGCCTTTTTGGAGGAACAATTGCCTGGAAATGCGATTTAGAATATCCTTCGTCTGAAGTTAAATTGATAAAACGACATTGTTCAATTCCTATTGGAAGACGTTCAATAACATACAAAAGCCCATTCAGTTCTACTTTTTCCTCGCCTATATTTCCATAAATTTCTGGACGCAAGGCCAATAATGATTCACGCAGACTATCGCCTGAAACTCCCATTGGCTTATAAAAACCACGGTTGAATAGGTGGCGCATTGTTATGTACATTTTTTCAATTGCCGCAGATGATTCCTGTGCTCTTGATCTTGATATATGTTTGGTTTCTTTCATGTGCTTTTATTTAAATTTCTACCAGAGAAAAAAAATGAGTAAGTTGGTTAAACGAAAATAGTAATAATAACGGTAATTTTGTAAACCCTTAATTTTACTAAAATGTTATGACCTCTACTCATTAGAATAGTTTTCAATATACATCATTTGATGTAAGATTCTGATAATTTCTAATTCTCGTACTTTGTGAGTTAAGTAAGTGTTTTTATAAAAATCCTACTTTATTTTAATAATTAATTAGAATATTTTTCGTGAAGATTACTCATAAAGGAATGATCAATATTCTTAACGAATCCTGATTTCTCCCCTTTTTTTTTAAATTCTTTTTTGTCTATTTGTTTTAAGTAGTATCGCAATTTTATTCTGTCATAATTAGCAACTTTAATCAAATATAGCAATAATTAGTTTTTTGTAGGATTTGTGATAAAAGTAATGAATTTAAAATTTTATTTATTTCAAATTATCCGCAATCTTTCTATCATTCGATAATCTAGGAATTTTATTTTGTCCGCCTAATTTTCCCTGCGATTTCATGTATTCCTGAAAACCGTTTTTAGACACTTTGGTAACCACTATTTTTCTCAAAACATTGCCAGTGATTAAATCATCATAATAAATGTTTTGTTTTCGCATCGAATTGTCAATCGCTTCCGCAAAAGAGTCTATGTTTTCAGGTTCACTTTCAAATTCTACAAACCATTCGTGATAAGGTAATCCGCCTGATGGATTAATTTGTGGTGCTACAGTAAATTCGTTTATTACAATTTTAGTTCCTAGCGTCGCTTCTTTCATGGCATTTTCGACTTCATTGGCAATCACGTGTTCACCAAAAGCAGAAATATAATGTTTAATTCGGCCCGAAACTATCACGCGATGTGGAAATAATGAAGTAAACTGAACCGTATCGCCAATATTATAACGCCAAAGTCCAGCATTGGTCGAAACAATCAAAGCATAATTTACACCTGTTTCTACTTCCCCAATTGTGTAACTTTTAGGATTTGGTTCAAAAAATTCATCCACTTTAATAAACTCGTAGAAAATTCCGGAATTCAGTAACAACAACATTCCTTTTGCTTTTTGAGAATCCTGATAGGCAAAAAACCCTTCAGAAGCAGGAAACAATTCAATGCTGTCTACTTTTCGTCCAATCATCTTTTCAAATTTTGCACGATATGGTTCGTAATTTACTCCTCCGTAAATAAAAAGGTTGAAATTTTTAAACAAGTCACCAATTTTCTTACCACTGCTTTTCTCCTGTAAGCGCTCAAAGTACATTTGAACCCACGATGGAATTCCAGATATAATAGTCATGTCCTGTTCAATAGTTTCTTCTACAATTGCATTTACTTTGGTATCCCAATCCTCAATACAATTGATTTCCCAAGACGGCATTCTGTTTTTCTGCAAATATTTCGGAACAAAATGTGCCACAATTCCGGAAAGTCTGCCAAACTTAATTCCGTAATTCTCCGTCAAAATTGGGCTTCCCTGCAAAAAAATCATTTTACCATTTACAAAATTGGCATTTCCTGTTTCGTGTATATAATGAAGGATAGCATTGCGTGCTGCAGTTACATGCGTTGGTATCGATTCTTTTGTCAACGGAATATATTTTGCTCCGGAAGTAGTTCCTGAAGTTTTAGCAAAATACAATGGTTTCCCTTTCCAGAGAATATTTTTTTCACCCATTCGTACCTTGTCGATATAGGGTTTTAAATCTTCATAGTCACGAATCGGGACATGTTTTTTAAAATCATGAACCGTTTTTATTTTATCAAAATGATGTTCAACACCAAATTGGGTTTGTTTTGCGCTATTTATTAAACTCTTAAATATTGCTTGTTGCGTTTCAACTGGTCTATTGGACCAAGCTAAAGTCTTATAGTATATTTTACTGGCAAATAATTTTGCTGCTACTGATTTAATAGACATTTGTAATGATATTATTTCTTGTCAATTTTATTCTTATTTTGAGTCTTTTTACGTGTCTCTTTTTCTATCTCTTCGACCTTTTCTCTTAATTTTAATTCCTCTTCAGACGGTTTCATATCCACTTTCTGAATTTCCTCTGTTTCTGCCAAAATGGAGTCTTTATTGAATTTGGCATAATCTAATTCGCCATTTAGTACCTTCTGAATTGATTTAATGTAGGCTTCATTTTTCTTTAATGAATTTGTTAGGGAATCCGATTTTATGGCCAATTGCATTGCATTTCGTTTCAACTGTGAAGAAGAATATCCGGGAATAAGTTCTCTCAAAGGTGTAAAAGCAATTATATAAGTAGTGATTAGAATTAAAAATATGCCGCCTAAAGAAAAAACTACAAAAACATTCATTAAGGTAAGCCTAAATGAAAAAATTTCTTCAAAAGTATCTTCATTCAAAATTACTAAGCGGTTTTTAATAAATAATTTTTTTCCGAAGTTCTTTTTCTTATTCATTTGTGGTATTTATACTCGCAAATATAACAATTAATGAACTTGTTGCTACGGGTGAAATTTGGACAAATCTACTTAATTCATTATTTTATAAAATATTTAACGTTGCCCAAAACAAATATTTTAATCCAAAAACTATTCTTCTTCATATATTTCTATATACCTTTGCTCAAAATTAGAAACAATTTGCTTCGGCATTAAATATACGATCATGGGAAGATTAGGTCTTACAGAAATCCTTGTAATAGTAGGTATTGTGATTTTACTTTTTGGAGGTAAAAAAATTCCAGAATTAATGAAAGGCTTAGGAAGCGGAATTAAGGAATTTAAAAACGCTGCCAAAGACGATCAGCCTGCTGTGAAAAAAGAAGAAGAAGAAGTTAAATAAGCCTCTTCGAAATAAATGCTGAAATCCCAACTGAAATCCCGATGATTTTAGTTGGGATTTTTTGTGCTAAATTTTAAGCTTTAGAAAATTCATATTTTAAAACCCAAAAATGAAATTTCATTTTTAGGTTTTTTATTTATATAAAAAATCTTACTTTTAGAGTCCCTAAATTTATATAAATATGAAAAACCTATTTCTACTGGTGAGTATTTTACTATGTATTGAAAATTATTCACAAACCAAACCCTTCCCCGCCAATATTGTCTTTAATAATGGCTTAATGGCAACTTCTAAAAATAGTCAGGATGCTAAAACCAATTATGATGTTTGGAAAACTAATTTTGTTGAAACCTGTACTAATGGCAGATACAGAGTAAAATTTGACAACTCCTGGCAAACTGTTTCTGAAGGAATCGGTTACGGGATGCTTTTAAGTGCTTATGCTGGTGATAAAACACTTTTTGACGGACTTTGGCTGTATTATAAAGATAACGTTAACAGCAATGGTGTCATGAACTGGAGAATTAACGGCTGTTCCGGAACTGATGGAGCAAACGGAGCTACAGATGCCGAATTAGACGCAGCATTTGCATTAATCATTGCCGATTATCAATGGGGTAGCACCGGAACAATTAATTATAAAAATGACGCTACAGCATTAATTTCTGCTATTAAAACTCATGAAATTGAGGCCAATACTTATGTACTAAAACCAGGAGATGCTTTTGGAGGAAGTCAGCTAACTAATCCGTCTTACTTCTCCCCAGCTTATTACAGAGCTTTTGGAGCTTTTACAAATGATGTTGCTTTTTGGAATTCTGTTGCCACACAATCATATACAATTATCAACAACAATTTAACTCAAAATAATGCTGTTGGCGGATTGGTTTCTGACTGGTGCGAAGCTTCTGGTAATTATTCTTCACAAGCCAGCGGATATGCCAATCAGGGTAAATTGTATACATATGATGCAGCCAGAACACCCTGGAGAATTGCTGTAGATTATCTATGGTACGGAAATAGCGAAGCCAAAAACTATTCAAAAAAAACATCAGATTTTGTTCGTGTTAACTTAGGAGGATCTGCCAATATTAAAGACGGCTATAACCAAAATGGTACGGCTAGCGGACAATGGCACAATGCTACTTTTGTTGGGGCTTTTGCCTGTGCCGCAATGGCAGGAGAAAATCAGGCACATTTGGATGCCTCCTATGCCGATTTAAAAAACCTAAACGAACCAAACAGTTATTTTAACCACACATTAAAAACATTATATTCATTTTTACTGACCGGTAATTTCTATCTTCCGCCAACTGCAACTTTATCAAATGATGATTTTGATATTGAAAAATCTACTGTTACACTTTATCCAAATCCGAGTGCTGATAAATTTACGGTTTTGGCTCCTGAAAATTCAATCGTTACGGTTTTCTCTCCACGGGGAAATCTTATTTCAGAACAAAAAACAACTTCTGAAACTACCGAAATTAATCTCGCCAGTGAATCATCTGGCTTGTATCTGATAAAAATTACAAACGGTACTAAAAGTGTTACCAAAAAAGTGATTTTAAAATAATCCTAAAACTGAAAACTCCAAAATTACAAGTTATAATTTGGGAGTTTTTTTATATCGTTTGTGAACCTTATTTACATTTATTTCTTTCGAAAAGAGAGATTAACTGTTCTAATGCTGTTTTCGTTTTAAAATCTTCTTTTTCAATAGCAGCAACAAGTTTTGGACATCCTGCAAAAGCTTCTTTAGACATTTTTTTGATA
Source organism: Flavobacterium sp. W22_SRS_FK3 (assembly GCF_052113665.1). Lineage (NCBI taxonomy): Bacteria > Pseudomonadati > Bacteroidota > Flavobacteriia > Flavobacteriales > Flavobacteriaceae > Flavobacterium > Flavobacterium sp. W22_SRS_FK3. The sequence goes on from NZ_JBGQOF010000029.1 coordinate 30,028, forward strand.
TTGGTACCTGTTTGCGTATGAACCACAATACCCGCACTGGATTTTAAAAAACCAAAATACAGTTCATCACTTTTTTTCTTTCCAAAAAAATACGTGGTATCGCCAAACTGTCCTGAGTTGATCCTTTTGAAGCATTGTATTTCATTGTTCCTGCAAAATCGACACAGCCTACTTTTATATCTCTGTCATAAATAATGTAAAACCATTTTTTCTCTTTTGATTTCGAGAACTTTCCAGTAAAAGCATTGGCAGAAGTTAAATACAATCTTTCGGCTAAAAACTCATTTTTGTCATCATCTGTGAACTCTATTTTTTTGATATCAGCACTTACAATTTTTTCTTTTTTGGCTTTTTCATCTGTTTTGAAAACTACTTTAGAATCGCTGTTTTCAACCAATTCGGCTAAACCTGTTTTTTTGGTTCCGTCTTCCATATACAAAACGGCTTTAATAAATTTAGCATGACCAATAGTCGAAAATAGAACTGCAATTGCAATTAAAATTGTTTTTTTCATGATTTGGGGGATTTAATGATTTCTTACAAATATATGGTATTGATAAGAATTATTTTAAAAGAAATAAACAGAAACTCCCAAACCACTATGCAGCAATTTGGGAGTTTAAAATTTATATTAAAATGTCTTTATTTGCAATTTTGAATGTTATCAAAAATTCCAATTATTTGATTTAATGCGTTATCTGTAGTAAACGTTTCCTTTTCAATTGCTTCACTAATCTTGGGACAATCTCCAAATACTTCTTTAGACATTTTTTTCATTCTTGCATCTGTACCTTGTGATTTCAAGACATTTCCCATAGAATTATAGCCAAATACTAAATCATCACTCCCTTTCTTCTCAAAAAAATAAGAGGAATTGGCTGATCTGAAATTATTAGTTTTACTACTTCCCTTGTCATATCTTTTACCAATTTTGAATTCCTTATCATAAACAATATTAAACCAGTATTTGTTTTTAGATTTAGAAAAATTTCCGGAAAAAACATTTAAGCCGGTCAGATACAAATATTCCATTGTAATTATTTGTCCCGATTCATAAGTATAAACGATTTTACTGATTTCAGCACTGGAAATTTTTTCAGTTTTTGCGTTTTCATCTGTTCTAAAATAAACTTTAGATTCATTATCTTCAACAAGTTCTGCCAAACCTGTTTTTGGACTTCCATCTACCAGATATAAAATAGCTTTATAGTATTTTGCATGCCCAATAGTTGAAAATAGAACTGCAATTGTAATTAAAATACTTTTTTTCATGATTTGGAAATTTATGATTTCACGATATGATTGATAAGAAATATTTTAAAAGAAATAAACAAATAGAAACTCCCAAACCACAATTGTAATTTGGGAGTTTTTATCTTTTTACAAAAATATTAATATTCTTTGAATCCATTTTTAACAGCACATCTTATCATAGATGACCATTCTGAATCCACTTCCTGTGCGTTATCAATTATAGTTTTAAGTCCATTCAAAATTTGAATTCCTTCTAAATCTAACTCTTTTGCTTCTAATAATCTTATTGTTTTATAAATTTGAGCTTTCTCTCTATAAAATATTTCTCTTTGTTCAAAAAGTCTATTTATTCTAATTTCATGTTTTTTTGAATACTCTATTCCAAATTCTTTTCCATGTTCCAGTGAACCAAAACCAAGATAAGCTATAGTTTTTTTCCCTTTTTCGGTTTTTCCAAATGGTAAACTTTCTCTATATTCTATTTCATCTTTCGGTTCATCTTTAGAAGGATGGACAAATAAGGAAACTTCATTATCAATTTTAAAATCATTTAATTGAGCTCTTGTATGCTCTATTTCAATTGGGAAAAAATCATTTTTAAAAATCTGATTACATACCTGACAAGCTAAAAACAGATTATCCCAATCATAAGCCAGCCAAAAATAACCAGGATACATACTTTTTCCTTTAAAATCTGAAGAATAAGCTGCTTTTGGTCTAAAATGTTCTACATCGCTATTACTTCTGGTGCTTTTTGTTTCACAGTAACAACATTTATTTTTCTGAACACTTTCTAAAGCTTCCCGAACAATATCAGAATTATATATTGTACTTAATGCTTCAAATTTTAATTCTCCAGAATTATATTTTTCTTTATTATTTGAATACTTTTCTATATCAATTATAGTTTGAGCAGAACCTTTATTTAATAATTTTTCTGGAGCAGCATCCTTAACTATCTTTATCATATGGAAACTATTTTTTTAATAGTTCAGCAGCTTTTTTAATCAATTCTTCTGCATTGATTGCTTCTTTAGATGAAAAAACGGGAATATCGTTAAGTTTTTGATTTATAAAATCTAATCTTTCTTTATCAGAATCTGTCAACTCGTTTTTTAAAAGAATACTCGTTTTTTCATTTCTTATTTCTTCAAAAGCAATTGATTTTGAACTACTTAATTCAAACAAATCAGAGGTCAAAATTTGATCTATTCTCCAGCCTTTTACTTCATCTAGATTACTATCAATAACAACTTTATCCCCTTCTCTTCTACAAACTACGATATTAGCTTTTTTATCTAACGCAGCTTGTACAATCAATGGACTATGCGAGGTAGCTATAAATTGTGCTTTAGGAAAATGTTGAGATAATTTATCAATTACAGTTCGTTGCCACTTAGGATGTAAATGCAAATCAATTTCATCTATTAAGATTACAACTGGTTCAGATAAGGCATTAAGACTTTTAGGGTATTTCTCCATCATTTTGGAGGCAATGTCAACAACTAAAGCTATTAATGTTTGATATCCAAAACTTAAGTTTCTTAAATTTATCCAACCAAAAGAAGTATTTACTTCTAATATCGGTTTTGAATTACTTTCATTGATTGGTTTTGAACGAATATCCTTTACATCAGGCAGCATATCTATCAATACTGATTTTACTACTTCAAACTCTCTATAAAATTTTTCTTTAGTTTCTTCTTCTGATTTTATTGATGCCCATTCCTTTTGTAAAAACCATTCTTCTGAATTTACTAACTCTATCGATTCATCAAAAAGAGAAGTAATTCTCATATTTCCTTTTTCATTACCTGTTAAACTCTCGCTTTTACTCATTCTTCGAGAAGCTCCATATGATAATAATAAAGGAAAAGATATATCTCCTTTTGTTCTAAAAGATCCTGTAATTATATCATTACCTGTTAAATAAAATCCTTTAATATCATTATTTACTTTTAATTCAACTATGGTATTTTTTGAAGTTAATAAAGGATTAAAAGACCAAATAACTGGGAAATAATTTATTATATCTATCGAACTCGGTTGCATCCTGTCCAAAACTCTTAGCAAAGTAGTTTTCCCTGTACCATTATCACCCAAAATAATTGTCCAAGGAGAATAATTACCATTTCCATCAGATAAATCTAACGTTTGCTTATCCTTGAAACAATTAATTCCTTCCAATTCTAAAGAATAGAAATAATAATGATTTATATTTTCTCCTACCACATCTTTTATATTTTCCATTTGAATTTCAATTATTAACAAAAATACGAAGATTTTCTTTTACAAAACCATCGTCAACTGAATCCTCTTTCTATCTTCATCAACCTCTGTAACTTTCACATCAACGTGCTGGTGTAATTTCACCACTTCATTTACATCGCTTACAAAACCGGCTTTCAATTGGGAAATATGAACCAATCCACTTTCCTTGATTCCAATATCAACAAAACAGCCAAAGTTGGTAATGTTATTGACAATTCCGGGAAGAATCATTCCCGCTCTTAAATCCTTAATTGATTTTACGTTGGCATCGAATTCAAAAACCTTAGCCGACTTTCTTGGGTCTAATCCTGGCTTTTCAAGCTCTTTTATGATGTCTTTTAAGGAAAGCAAACCTATTTCAGGTGTAATATAGTTTTCCGCCTTGATAAGCGCTGTTTTCTCTTTGTTCGCAATTAAATCGTTTACCGAAAGTTTCAAATCTTTTGCCATTTTCTCTACAACGGGATACGCTTCCGGATGGACTGCCGAATTATCCAACGGGTTTTTAGCATTCGAAATTCTGATAAAAGCCGCACCTTGTTGATATGCTTTATCGCCTAAACGAGGTACTTTTTTGAGTTGTTTTCTATCTTCAAAAGGGCCGTTTTCAGAACGATATTGTACAATGTTTTCTGCCAGCTTTTCTCCTATTCCACTTACATAACTCAGTAAATGTTTACTTGCTGTATTAATGTTAATTCCAACTGAGTTTACGCAGCGAATTACAGTATTATCAAGTTCTTCTTTCAGTTTGGTTTGGTCAACATCGTGCTGGTACTGTCCTACTCCAATGGCTTTCGGATCGATTTTTACCAACTCTGCCAAAGGATCTGAAAGTCGTCTTCCGATAGAAACCGAACCACGAACGGTGACATCATAATTTGGAAATTCTTCCCTGGCAATTTTTGAAGCCGAATAAACCGAAGCTCCGGCCTCAGAAACTATAAAAACCTGTATGGGTTTATCGAACGCAATTTTTTTGATCAACAATTCCGTTTCTCTCGAAGCGGTTCCATTTCCTATAGAAATCGCATCAATCTGATACGCATTGACCATTGAACGGATTTTTTTAATCGCCATACCTTCCTCGTTTTGAGGTGCGTGTGGATAAATGGTTTCATTGTATAATAAATCGCCTTTTTCATCCAGACAAACTACTTTACAACCGCTTCTAAATCCCGGATCTATTGCGAGAATTCGTTTTTCGCCCAAAGGCGGCGCCAATAACAATTGCCCTAAATTATTCGCAAAAACCTGAATCGAATTGGCATCAGCTTTTGCTTTGGCTTCCTGCAACGTTTCGTTTCCAATCGCCGGATTCAATAAACGTTTGTAACTGTCTTCAATCGCCAATTGCAAATGTGCTGTTGTGCTATTTTGTTTTTTGATGATGATTTCGTCAATAATATCGTAAGCTTCATCCAAATCAACATCTACTTTCATCTTTACAAAACCTTCATTTTCTGCACGAAGCATTGCTAATAAACGATGTGACGGCGCTTTTGTCAAAGGCTCTTCCCAATCAAAATACTGACTGAATTTTTGGGCTCCCTCCTCTTCTGCTTTCTTTTTTACAACTTTAGTGGCTATCGTAGCTTTTCGTTGAAATAATCTTCGCAGTTGCTTACGGACATAAATGTTTTCGTTGATCCATTCGGCAACAATATCTCTGGCGCCTTGCATGGCCGCTTCTTCATTAATCACATTTTCATTAATATATTGCGTCGAAATAAAATCGACATCAACATTACTTTCCGACATGATAATTTTAGCTAGTGGTTCTAAACCAAATTCACGGGCAACGTCTGCTTTCGTTTTTTTCTTCTTTTTGTACGGAAGGTAAAAATCTTCGATCTCCTGTAAATCAAAACTTTGTTCAATTTTTTGCTTCAGTTCCGGTGTAAGCGCTTTTTGCTCTTCTATTGATTTTAAAATGGCTTCTTTACGTTTTACAATCGTTTCATATTCTTTTTGAAGTTTGGCAATCTGTTCAATTAAAACCTCATCCAGGTTTCCGGTTGTGTCTTTTCTGTAACGTGAAATAAACGGAATTGTACAATCTTCTTCTAATAATTGTACTGTTTTTTGAATGTTAATCGCAGCTGTTTGTACAGTCTTGGCAATGAATTGTATGTTTGTCATTGTATGAATGAGATAATGTGTCAATTTGAAAATTAGATAATTAATTCCATTTTTAACATCTTTATAAATAGAATTAATTATATCGCTAAAATAATATCTTTGTTTTTAATTCTAAGCCTATGGAAGTTTTATTCGCGTATTTTTTTATTGTAAATGGTTTATCGTTTTTATTAGCTGGTTATGATAAATATTTAGCTAGAAATAATAAACGAAGAATTTCTGAAAATACGCTCTTTTTAATGGCTCTTTTGGGAGGTTCAATTGGTTTGTTGTTGGCAATGTTAATGTTCAGACATAAAACGAGTAAAACTTCTTTTATTATAAAATTTGCACTGATTTTTTTAGTTCAGATTATAATACTTTGTCTTCAATTAAGTAATAAGCTTTAGATATTAACAATGTTAATAACTTAAGATAATCATTATAATTAACTGAATTTTAAATATTTAAATAAAAAACCGAGTGAATTTTAAAAATCCGCCCGGTGTGTTTATATTTTATTTGGTGCGAAGCACCCGATTTTTTTGCCTTTTTACTGACAGGCAATTTTATTAACTCTGTTTTGGTGTCTTCCGCCTTCAAATTCTGTATTTAGAAAAGCTTCAACCATTTCTACTGCTTGTGGAATTGATGTAAAACGTGCCGGAATACTAATAATGTTAGCGTCATTATGTAAACGAACTAAAACAGCAATTTCTTTAGTCCAGCATAAACCAGCTCTTACTTTTGGGTGTTTATTCACTGTCATGGCAATTCCGTTTCCGCTTCCGCAGATTACGATTCCAAAATCAGCTTTTCCTTCAGATACATCATTCGCAACCGGATGACCAAAATCAGGATAATCAACAGAATCTTCAGAATCTGTTCCATAGTTTGTTACTTCATATCCTTTTGCTTTTAGCATGGCAACAATTGCTTTTTTATACTCCGGTCCTGCGTGATCGTTTCCTATCGAAATTTTCATTTTAAATACTATTAAAGTTGTGTTTTGCAAATTTACTCAATTAATAAATGTTTGTTAGGAATTACATTAATTTTCACAAATTTTATTCTGTACAACTTAAATTTGCATTTTAAGTATTGAATAATGCTTATAGCATATTTAGTGGAATTCCTATTGAAACAACATATGATACAATGAGCTTACTATCAAATATTTATCACTTATTAACAATCCTAAAATATCTATAAGGATCTGATAATCAATTAGAAATAAATATTTTTTTTGTTAAAATTTTAGAGTGTTAATACTAAAACCTAATTCGTTGATATTCAGTTAACTTTAAGTTAACATTATTTGTTAATAAGTTGAGATAGAAAATTAGAACTATTTTTTGGTTGTGTCGAAAAAAAACTTAATCCAAAACAGAGATTAAAAATCCTAATAAAGTTTAAGGAATTTTTATAAAAGTTATTAATATCAAAAATGCAATTTTCAACAATTAGCAACATGTAAAGTTATTTACAAAATGAATTAATTTTTGGTTGTCAACCGTTGTTAATTAAAATAGAAAAAGTCTTATAAATTAATCATTTAACAAAATATAAGTATGTTGATAACTCTATATAACTAAGAAAAACTTCATTTCAATACTTTTAAAAATAAATTTATTCGACATATTAACACACTATAATAACCATCAAAAATTAATTAAATTTAAAATTTTCTTTTTGTTGTATTTAATATATGTTGACAACTTTGAAATTTGAAAAGAGAAAAAAAATAGGTTTAAACAATTTTGAGAGGATTATTGAGATTATCCAGAATTTGCTGAACTTCGTCGAAATCGTCCGGATGAACTTTAAGTTTAATACCGCCTATTGCGTTTGAGTAAATTGGCATAAGGGAAAGTAGTATTTCGTTTTCAAAAAAATACGGAATTTCTTCTTGCTCTAATAAGTGTTTGAGAACCACTGTTTCGTGCTGATAATTGAATACGGCGATGGTCTTAAAGCTTTCCATATAAGGTCTTTTTGTAAATGTACGAAAAGTTATATTTTTAATAATTCTATTTGTTAAAAAGTATTATCTAATATCTTATTTGTAATTTTAAGCCTTATAAGAAAAGATATATGAGTAAGAAAATTAGAAAGCCGATAAAAAATGAGAAAGATTTCTCAAGTAAAATAATTAAAATTTTATCGCAAAGTCCTAATAAATCATTCAATTATAAACAGATAGGAGCAAAACTTGAGCTTGATGATACAAAAAGCAGAAATCAGATTATAAAAGATTTAAAAATTCTGGCTGCTTCAAAAAAGATTATAGAAACTGAACCTGGTAAATATTTAGTAAAAGCTGAAAGCCAGGATTATTATGAAGGAACAATTGATATGACAAGTCGTAAAACGGCTTATTTCATTTGTCCTGATTTCACAGAAGATGTTTTTATTCCGACCAATAATTTGAATCGTGCGTTAGATAAAGACAAAGTAAAAGTTTATGTTTATAACAGAAGAAAAGGAAAAAGACCTGAAGGTGAAGTAATTGAAGTTATAGAAAGAAATAAGACAGATTTTGTTGGAGTTATTGATATTCAGGCCAATTTTGCTTTTGTATCAACTGCAAATCCTAAAATGTATACTGATATTTTTATTCCAAAGGATAAAATTGGAGAATCTGAAAACGGAGATGTTGTTTTGGTTACGATTGAAGACTGGCCAAAAAGAGCAGATAGTCCGTTTGGATCTGTGATTAAAGTTTTAGGAAAACCAGGAGAACACAATACAGAGATTCACGCTATTTTGGCTGAATACGGTTTACCATCAGATTTTCCGGTAGAAGTAGAGGTTTTTGCACAAAAAATAGATACTTCGATACAGGAATCTGAGATTGCAAAACGTCGTGATATGCGTGATACTCTTACATATACGATAGATCCAAAAGATGCAAAAGATTTTGATGATGCCTTGTCTTTCAAAAAGTTAGAAAATGGAAACTATGAAATAGGAGTTCATATTGCCGATGTTTCGTATTATTTGGAGGAAGGAACAATCTTAGATGATGAAGCCTATCAACGTGCCACTTCTGTTTATTTAGTAGATAGGGTAGTACCTATGCTTCCGGAAGTTTTATCTAATTTTGCGTGTTCATTACGTTCAAATGAAGAAAAATATACGTTTTCTGCCGTTTTTGAAGTCTCTCCAACTGCACAAGTTATTAACCAATGGTTTGGAAGAACGGTAATTTATTCAGATCAGCGATTTGCTTATGAAGAAGCGCAGTATATCATTGAAACAAAAGACAATACGATTCCAGTTGATATTTCAATTACAGGGGATTCTTATGTCGTTTCAGATGAAATTGTTGAAGCTACTTTAAAATTAAATGAATTAGCGAAGATTTTGAGAAAGAAAAGAATGGCCAATGGCGCAATTTCATTTGATAAAGTAGAAGTAAAATTCAACTTAGATGCTGAAGGTGAACCGGAAGGAGTTTACTTTAAAGTATCCAAAGATGCCAATCACCTAATTGAAGAATTCATGCTTTTAGCCAACAGAAAAGTAGCCGAATACATTGGAAAACAAAAGAAAACCTTCATTTACAGAATTCACGATGAGCCAAACGAAGACAAGTTAATTGCAATGCAAGGTGTAATTGCTAAATTTGGTTATAAAATAGATTTCAGAAATAAAGGAGATATTTCTAAATCACTGAATGCTTTAATGGAAGAAGTAAACGGTAAAAAAGAGCAAAATCTAATTGATACGCTTGCCATCAGAAGTATGAGTAAAGCCAAATATTCTACAGAAAATATTGGTCATTACGGTTTAGCTTTTGATTATTACAGTCATTTTACTTCACCTATTCGACGTTATCCGGATGTTATGGTGCACAGATTATTACAGTTTTATCTGGATGCAGGAAAATCTGTAGATGAAGAAATTTACGAAACCAAATGTTTACATTGTTCGAATATGGAAAGTTTAGCAACAAATGCTGAACGTGACAGTATCAAATACATGCAGGTGAAATACATGCAGGATCATCAGGATGAAGAATTTCTGGGTGTTATTTCAGGAGTTACCGAATGGGGCATTTATGTTGAAATTGTTTCAAATAAATGTGAAGGAATGGTAAGAATAAGAGAAATAAAAGATGATTATTATACTTTCGATGAAAAACAATATGCCTTAGTTGGAGCAACTTCAAACAGTATATTGCAATTAGGGGATGAAATTTACGTTAAAGTAAAAAATGCTGATTTAGTAAAAAAACAATTGGATTTTCATTTTTTACGAAGAGCAGAATAGTATTTAAATTTAAAAAATTAGAAAATGAAAAAATTAATTATAGGTGCTGCAATATTACTTGCACAATTGTCTTTTGGTCAGGTAACCAAAGCATTAGGAGATTTTGATTCGGTTAAAGTATTTGATAAATTAACTGTAAAATTAGTTGAATCAGCTGAAAATAAAATTGTTATTAAAGGAGCAAGAGAATCAGAAGTTGAAGTTGTTAATAAGTCTGGTTTATTAAAATTAAGAATGCCTTTTCCAAAATTATTATCAGGAGATGATTTAGATATTACGTTGTATTATAAACATATAGAACTTATTGATGTAAATGAAGGTGCAACTGTTACAAGTTCTGAAGCTATAAAAGCAACAAGTTTTAAAGTAAGCGCTCAGGAAGGTGGTAAAATTAATGTAGATTTGGATGTTGATAAATTAAAAGTAAGTTCGGTTTCGGGAGGTGAAATTACTTTAACCGGAAACGCTGACAACCAGGATGCAAGTTTAGGAGCCGGAGGATATCTATTAGCAAGTAAATTAAGTACTTCTCAAACTACAGTAAGCGTTTCTGCGGGAGGAAAAGCAGATGTGAATGCTTCTACACTTGTTGAAGCAAAAGTAAACGCAGGAGGCTCTATTTACATTTATGGTAAGCCAAAACAAATTAATCAAAAAACGGTTTTTGGAGGTAAAATTGAAGAAGTAAAATAACAAAGTGAATTTGAATGATAAATGATATTTTAGCTGGACTGCCATGGGGACTTTTTTTAAGTTTTATGGTAGGTCCGGTATTTTTTATATTATTAGAAACCAGTATTACAAAAGGATTCAGAGCGGCAATTGTCTTTGATTTTGGTGTAGTATTAGGTGATATTTTTTTTATAGCCATTGCCTATTTAGGAAGTTACAGACTCATTCAGAGTTTAAAAGATAAACCGGCACTCTTTATTTTTGGAGGCATTATTATGTTGGCCTATGGTATTATTTCTTTTGTAAAACTAAAGAAAGAAGAAAAAATTAATGATGAAGAAATTGATCGTGATATTATTAAAAGAAACTACGGAAGCTTATTTATAAAAGGCTTTTTATTGAATGTTATTAATATTGGAGTATTAGGTTTTTGGCTTGCTGTAATCATTTCTGTAGGTCCAAAATTAGAAATGCAAAACTCCAGAATGTTTACCTTTTTTGCTTCCGTTATCATTACTTATTTATTGATTGACTGTATTAAAATTTTATTAGCCAAGCAGTTAAAATCAAAAATGACGCCAACTAATATTCTTAAAATCAAAAAAGCGATCAGTATTGTTTTAATGATTTTCGGATTTGTTTTAATTATTCAGGGATGGTTTCCAAAAGAAAAAGAAATGGTTAAAAATGCTTTTGAGAAGATAGAAAAGTAATAAGATTAATTTTTATGAAAACACTTTTACTTATTTTAATTATGATTTTTTTCAGTTGTAATAACTCGAATAAAAATGAAATTAAAAAGAAAGAAATCATAAAAAAGAATCTAGAACCTTTTTTTATCTCAGATAAAATTGATCATTATTATTTAAATATTTCTGATTTTTCGGTTTATGATATTCTGAGAAAAAAAGTAATTGTTGATGATCAAATTAAGTTAAGTGGTTTATTGAGTGGTAATTATCCTAAAAGTATTTTAGAGCCAAATTTTGAATCTGATTTATTAAAATTTCATTTTATAAAAACAGAATTGACTAAAGAAAAGAAGATTGAAATAGAAGAGGTTTTTACGGATCACAACATATTGTTGTGGGGAAATATTAAAATCTAGATATTTGTATTTTAAAATTCCCCCTAATGCAAGAT
>NZ_JBGQOF010000030.1:0-38088 GCF_052113665.1 Flavobacterium sp. W22_SRS_FK3
GACTCGATAGCTCAGTTGGTAGAGCACATCACTTTTAATGATGGGGTCCTGGGTTCGAGCCCCAGTCGGGTCACAAATTTTGTGATTAACAAATTAAGTTTCTTGAAGCAATGACTCGATAGCTCAGTTGGTAGAGCACATCACTTTTAATGATGGGGTCCTGGGTTCGAGCCCCAGTCGGGTCACAAAAGGTCGAGTATTCATTTACTTGACCTTTTTTCTTTTTCGGCCATGTGGAGAAACGGTAGACTCGCCATCTTGAGGGGGTGGTGCTCGCAAGGGCGTGAGGGTTCAAATCCCTCCATGGTCACTTGATGGGACAAAGAAGAAATATCCTTCTTTGTCCCATTTTTATTTGGGTCTAATCCCTTGTTATTGTATCAATAATACTCACAACGTCATTTATCTTTGTGGTTCGAAACTGATTTTTATAGAATCGTGAAGTTTTCAGGAAAAATCGAACCAATCAAATCTCCAAACTTCGTCAATTCTACGACACAATAACATTCGCGGACGGCAATGTATGGTATGTTTTTAATATCATAATTTTCAAATTAATTATTTATTAAGTTTCATATTGTTATTTACTTGTTTTTGATTTATAGCTGAATAATCAAGAGTTTTTTGGACTTATTTTTTCTATTAACACAAAGACGACTTGGAGAACTCCATCGATAAATCTAAATAAATAATCTACCAGAAAATAAAAAGCCAACAAATATCTCATGAATTATAGTGATCTTTTAAAATAAAAAAAAAATGATTATTCGTAATCTTTCTTTGATTAAAAAAAATACATACTTTTACCGCCGAAAATAACCGAATTATACTACATGAAGAAACTCTACTTCTTACTCTTACTTTTTATTTTAACAATTTCTACTTCCGTTTACAGTTATAATCGTAACGATAGAAGTAATCACTTTAATAAAAATTACTGCAATTTTATAGCTCCAGGCGTTGATTTCAGTTTTACCAATGATGATGCCTGTTCCGGGACTCCTGTTACATTTACTCCCACTGTAACTGGCACTGCTCCTTTTACTTATAAATGGGATTTTGATGACGGAAGCACTTCTACAGAAAGTAATCCAAGCCATAGTTTTACGGCATTAGGTTGCGGTTCTCAAAATTTTAGTGTAAAATTAACCGTTACTGATGCCAATGGTCAAACTACTATCACAAAAACTGTTTCTGTAAAACAAAAACCGGATTTAAAATTTGTTGACCTGAATGCTCCTGGGTCTAATAAACCTTTTGAAAGATGCGGAGATAACAATTCAAATCCAAAATACACTATTAATGTTGGAAACAGTTCAAATTCTGCTTCTTGTATAACATCCTATAATGTAAATTGGGGAGATGGCACTTCAGAAACGAATGTTACTTTTCCAAAAAGTCATCAATACCAAAAATTAGGTTCTTTTAATATGGTAATTACAGGAGTTGGAAGCAGCAGCTGTAATAATTCTGCTACCTATGTAGTTAAAAATTCCAATAACCCAATCGGTGCTCTTATTGCTCCGGGAAACACAACCAATTTATGTATTCCTGTCGACCCAATGGATTTTGCTATTGGATCGTGGGCGCTTAATCCTTCAGACACCAGATATGTAGTTAATTATGGTGATGGCACTACTCAAAATTATACTCAGGCACAACTGGAAAGTTCTGTTTATTACAATAGACTGAACCCTCAGGCTTCACAAAATTTTCCTATTCCTCACAAATTTACAAGAGCCAACTGTCCTTCAGGAAACACGGTTATTTTAACGATTACAACATCTTGCGGCAGTACCTATCTTACTGCCGGGCCTATTATTATTTTAGATGTTCCTGTAATCAGTTTTAGCATTCCAACTGTTGCCTGTGTAAACTCAAGTGTTTATTTCAGTAATTCAACCTATGCAGGTTATACTAATGGCTGTAGTACTGTGAATGTTTATACCTGGGATTTTGGGGATGGAACAACTTCGAGAGAAGTTAGCCCATATCATTCCTATGAAGCACCGGGAACTTATAAAGTTACCTTAAAAGCTACAACCCCATGTGGTGTTGGATTAGATGTTCCTCCACAATATATATGTGTTGAACCTGTGTTACAGCCACAATTTACATTTGGCAACGCCTGTGCATCAGAAACAGTTCAGATAACCAATACTACCGATACCAATTTAAGCTGCGGCGTTTCAAGATTCTATTGGGAAGTGACAGGTTATACTCCAACCTATTGTGGTAAAGAAACCTCGCCCGGATCTGGAAGAGGACAGTGGAATTTTGCAAACGGAACACATTCCTATTCAAAAGATCCGGCTTTTAATTTTACAACGCCCGGCATTTATTATGTTCGATTAGAAACAATTAATTCTTGTGGAATTTATAATTACAGCACACAGGCAATTCATGTAAAAAAGAAACCTGTTATTTCTTTAAAACCAATTTCAGATTTTTGTAAATCGGCAACCATTTTTCCTGTCGGAACGGTAGAAGAAACATGTTCTCCATCTTCAGAAATCACATATGAATGGAGTTTCCCGGGAGGAACACCTTCAACTTCTACGTTACCTAATCCGGGAGCTATTAATTATACGAAAACCGGTAATTATAAAGCCATTTTTAAGGTTACAAATAGCTGTGGTACCACAGAAGTATCAAGAGATTTTTCTGTAGATATGGTTCTTTCACCTGTTATTTCTCCAAAAACAGCAAAAATATGCAGTGGTAATTCTTTTCAAATTACACCTGTTAGCAACGGGACAACAGACAATGTACCAACAGGAACTACTTATGTATGGTCTACTCCAGTGGTTTCTCCTCCAGGGGCAATCAGCGGAGCAACTTCGCAATCTACTCCAAGAACAAGTATTGGTCAGACATTAATAAATAATACTGCCAGTCCTGCAACGGTAACCTATACTGTATCTCCAATATCTACATCTTGTCCTGGACCTGATTTTACCATTACCGTTATTGTTGACCCTTTAATAAATGTAATAGAAACAATTAAAGGCGCTACTTGTTTTGGCTCAGCCAACGGTTCTATTTCTATAAATGTAACCGGAGGCATTCCGTTTGCAACCGGAGATCCATATAAATTTTCGTGGACTGGCCCTAATAATTTTACAAGTACAAGTGAAGATCTTTCTAATTTAAAATCAGGATACTACAATTTGAGAGTTATTGATAATGGAAATTGTCCTTTTGTGAAAAGTTATTATGTTCCTGAACCGGGATTATTTCAGTTTTTTCCAAACAAAAACGATATAACTTGTTTTGGATTAAATAACGGAACTATTACTTTATCAACTACGGGAGGTACCCAGCCTTATAATTTTGTATGGACAAAAGACGGAAATCCTTATCCGGTTAATTCTGGTAATCTGAATAATCTGGGACCAGGTGTTTATGCCGTAACTGCTACAGAAGCTAACAACTGTAATGTTCTTACAGCAAGTTATGAAATTATCGAACCTCCTTTACTGGAAGTAAAATGGGAAAGCCAGGTTGATGTTTTATGCTACGGATATAATACCGGCGAAATTAATGTAAGTTCATCAGGAGGAAGACCTGCTCATCGTTACAGTTGGACCGGACCAAACGGATTTAGAAGTAATCTTCAAAATATAAAAAACCTGTATGCCGGTACTTATAATTTAACTGTTACGGATAATTCAGGATGTACTGTTCCACTGACAGTTGAAATACTTCAAAACCCGGAAATTAAATTAGATAAAACAGTAACTCATTTAACTTGTTACAGTGTAAGGGATGGCGTAATAAAAATTAACAATATTACCGGTGGTGTTCCTTTTGCAACAGGTGATCCGTATATTATAAAATGGAGTAATTTAGGAACCGGAATGGAACAAACTAATTTGTCCGCAGGAAACTATTTAATCACCATTACTGACGCTTTAGGCTGTCCAAAAGAATTTCCGATAGTGGTCAATAATGCCCCTGTTTTTAAAATCGATCCTGACTTTCAAAATATTTCATGCCATAACGCAAACGATGCACACATCCGACTAAATCTTGTTGGTGGCCAGGCTCCGCTTAAATTAGAATGGAGTGATGGCTCTACCGCCGGAATTGAAAGGAATAATCTGGGCGAAGGAACCTATAAAGTAAAAATTACGGATGCCAAACTCTGTGTCATAGAAGCAGAATATATTGTTGTCAATCCGCTTGAGTTAGAAATAAGGGGAGATGTTTCAAATCCGCTTGATTGTGTGAAAGCAAATACAGGTGTTATCGATCTTGTTGTAACAGGCGGTACAGCTCCTTATACCTATGTCTGGTCTAATGGTGCCCGAACAGAAGATTTAAGTCAACTTACTCCTGATAACTATACTGTTACTGTAACAGACTCTAGAGGCTGTAAAAAATCAGATACCTTTCAAATTACGCGATTTGAACAGCTTACTCCAACAATAGAAATTTTAACTGATTTTAATTGTGAAACCAAATTTGTAGATCAAACATTTGTAGGCCATGTTAAAGGCGGTATTCCGCCCTATACATTAAAATGGTCCGATGGGGTTATTTCCGGTGTAAATGGTGAAATAATGAAAACCGATAATAAAGGACTAGTCATTTTTAGTGTTACCGATAGTTTTGGCTGCACTGCCGAGGTCGTTCATAATGTTAAAACACCTGTTTTAGGTACACCTGATTTCTCAACCAGCTCTATTGGTAAAGATGTGTATGGTTTATATGCGATCTATGATCCTGTTTTGTTTACAAACTTAGCTACAGGTGATTTTAATCATGTTTCCTGGGATTTTGGTGATGGCAATTTTTCAGATGAAGTAGATCCAAGCCATATTTATACGAGGGAAGGAACTTACACTATCAAACAATTGGTCACGTATCCTTTTGGCTGTCAATATTCTTATGAAGCTTCTGTAGTTGTTGAAAAAGGTTACAGTCTGATTATGCCTAATGCCTTTACACCAAATAATGACGGAATCAATGATTCATTTGCACCCGTGTTCACTGGTTTAAACAATGTAACCCTGGATATTTATGACACATGGGGAGGCATCATTTATTCAGAAACCGGAGTAAACATTCATGGCTGGAATGGAAAAATTAAAGATCTCGATGCTGAAAACGGTAATTATTACTTTAAAATATCAGCAAAAACTTTTTACAATCATACCATAACAGAAAAAGGACCACTCACATTAATTAAATAAAAGCAACAGAATAAGAAATGAGATTAAAATTACTATTTGTTATATTGATAACATGTTGTTTTTATACTAAAACAAGAGCGCAGGATCCTATTTTTACACAATATTTTTTAGTTCCGGAAACCTTGAACCCAGGTTTTAGCGGTTTTATGGAAACTACTTATACCGGAATTATTCACCGTGAGCAATGGCCTGAATTAGATTTAAGAGTTGATACAGATTATGCTTTTGTAAACACCTGGAGCGAAAAGATGCAGAGCGGCTTTGGCGTAAGCATATTAAATCAGAGAGAAAACGCATCCAATTATAATTTTACACAGGTTAATGCAAATTATGCCTACAGGGTAAGAATAAACGATGACTGGTATTTTAGACCGGGTATTGAAGCCGGTTTTGGATTAAAGTCATTTGCTTTTAAAAATTTATTACTGGAAGACCAGATCAACATAAATGGTCCAAATAATGCCAGTTCAATTGACCCATTGCTGGCAAACGACAAGATTACTTTTTTTGACATATCTGCAGGTATGGTTTTTAATACTGATGATCTTTGGATTGGGTTGTCTATGAAACACCTCAACACGCCCAATATTGCCTTTAGCACAAACGGAAACTTGCCTTTAAATACCTTTTTCTCGTTAAGTTCCGGGTATGAATTTCTGGTAGCTGATTATATAGATGTTTTGTTTTTTCCTTATGAAACGAAAATGTTTGTTACTTCAAACTACATGCAGCAAGGACGATACAACAGACTTGATATGGGCGCTTCTATCCTATTCGAAAAAATGTTTTTTGGAACTACATTCGTTACCAATCCTGCAAAAAACGGAATGAACAATCAATTACTTACTTCTGTTAACTTTTTTACCGGATTGCAATATGAAAACTTGCGATTAGGACTTTCCTATGATTTAAATACTACTAAAATAGGAAGAACTGGCGGGGTTTATGAACTATCACTAACCTATCAGTTTAATATGGCACGTAAATGTTTTGGCTGTCCGAATTACTCAGGAAACTAAGACTAAACAGTCCTATTTTGTAAAACAAAACCTCTTGGAAATAATTTCTCAAGAGGTTTTGCTTTTTTGTTTTAAAATTAAATTCGTCGGGTGTGATTCGTTTCTTTAATAATTATACACAAAGGTTAAGGCTCCCACAATTCAATTTTGTTACCTTCTAAATCCATGATATGTACAAATTTCCCATAATCATAAGTTGCAATGTCGTCAAGGATTGTAACTCCATTTTCTTTGAGCTGACTTACTAATGCTTCAATGTTCTGAACGCGATAATTAATCATGAAATCTTTTTTGGATGGAGAAAAATATTCATCTCCCTTTTTGAAAGGACTCCATTCAAGAGAGTTTATCTCCTCTGGTTTAGCAATGTTTCTGGATTCAAAACTTGATGTACCCCAATTACTGATTTCAAATCCCAGATTTTTAGCATACCAGTCTTTTGTTTCCTGCGGATTGTCTGAAAAAAAGAAAATCCCGCCGATTCCTGTTACCTTTGGAGGAATTGAGTTGTTTGTTTGATTTTTTTGATCTTTCATAGTTACTGTTTTTTTAGTTGTCAGTTTCTTTAGTTAACTTCACCTTTTTCCTGAAAATTTTCCATTGTATTTTTTAATTCTTTCAAATCTTTTGGAAGCGGATTTAATACAACTTCTTTATTTAATTCTATTACAACTTCAGATTCAATTCTACAGAAAACCCGATTGCATTCCTTAAAAAAGTGAAACTTCAAATTATCTAAATTAGGATTAGAAACATACAGTATATTCTCTAAATAATAGTTTTCAGAATCGTAATTTATTGACAACCTGTATAATGTTGGATCTCTTGGAAAATCTACATTAATAACGTTTTGATTTTCAAAAATAGTAAAAAAAGAAACATTCCATGTTCCATGTGAAAGTTGGATTTTTAAATCTTTATTGTATTCTCCACTAACAATAACTTTCATATATCTTTTTTATAATTTTTTAAAAGTACTTTCGAAATATTTTGGAATAGCAGATAAAAGATATTCCATTTCAAAGACAACACCATTAGCCAGCAGAGAATTTTTAATTAATTACCGATTACTTTGCCTTATTAAGAGAAAATTAGCAGCCCACTGAAAACCTATAAATCCAAATAGAAAAATTATAGCCATCATATTGTAAATATTTCCCGTCATAAAAGTTAACGCTATTGCAATAAGACCTGTAAAAGCCATTATTATAGTATATATCAATAATGAATATTTATATTTTGTAGGTGAAAACATGACACTGCATGGCAACATCATCGCACAGCCAAAAACAGCTACCGATAGAAATCTTTCATCAGGCAACGCAAAATAAAGCAAAACACCAACAACAAATATTGCTAAACCAGCTGCAACGAAATTAGAACTCTGTTTTTGCTTTTTGCTAAGTAATAACTGCCCGTATTTATTGAAACGGAGAAATAAATTACCAATTGGAGTGATAACCCATGTTGAATAAGCAAACAATGCTAAAGCAAATAATAACGGATATAAATACGGCTTAAGTGCCTCATTATTATCTGCCAAAGTCCTTAAGGCTCTAAAGCCTAAATAGAAACCAATAAGAACTCCCCATTGATATTTAGCCGTTAAGTTACCCATCCAAAATGCATATTTTAAGTAACCTCTATATACAGGATTAGAAGCTTTAATGGCTTCTAGCATTCCAGACTGTGCATAAGAAAAATTAGGATCACTTTTCAATGCTTCATTAAAATGTTCCAGTGCTTTTTTATTATCTCCTTTTTCTAATAAACTCCAACCGTAATTGGCATGCGTATAAGCGTTATTGGGATCTTCTCTTAAAGCTCCTTCAATGGTGTCAAATGATTCTTCACTTCTGTCTAATTTTAGTAATGCAGTACTTCTGGTGTTAAGGCCCAATAAGTTTTCAGAATCAATCTCCAATGCTTGATTCGCAAATTCTAATGCCTCCTCATATTGTTTACGGGACAACTTAATGTTTGCCAGAAAAGCAAAATAATCTGCATCATAAGGATCTAAAGTTATTGCCTGCATGATGTTTTGTTCAGCTTCATTATAATTGTCCTGCTGAATCGCAATTCTCGATTTCACATAAAACAAATGTGGTTCATCTGGCGCTAACCCAATTGCATTTTCAATTATAGTTTTGGCTGTATCAAATTTGTCCTGCTGTAAATTAACTTCTGCAAGCAGAGATAAAAAATAAATATTATTGGCATCCTCTGAAATTAAATCTTTCAATACTTTTTCAGCCTCCGTGTATTTTTTCTGTTGAATTAAAATAGTAACCTTTGATATTCTATGGTCTTCTGACATGTTATTTTTTAATTTTTAAATACGTTAGAATATCATCATACAATCCCGAATCATTTGCAAACATGGCAAAATTTCTGGCTGTCATAAACCACTCCTGTGTGCTTGCCTTGTGTTTTTTGATGGCGTTTTGCAAATCTTTTGTACCAATTGGTTTCGGAATACCATCTTCAAAAGAAGATTCTAATTTTTCTTCTATGGCAATATCAATAATAGCTTCAATATCTGCTCCTGAAAAATTTTCTGTCTTTTTTGAAATGTTATTATAATCAATTGCTTCTGTGGGTTTATTGTTCAATTTAAGCTTAAGAATTGATTCTCTTGAAGTTTCGTCCGGTGGGGGAACAAACACGATTCTGTCAAAACGACCCGGTCGTCTGAATGCGGGATCTAAATTCCATGGCGTATTTGTTGCTCCCAGTACCAATATACCTTCATTATTATTATCTATTCCGTCTAATTCCTGCAGAAATTGGTTAATTAAATGTCTCCCGCTTGATTGTTTCATATCGCTTCTGCTTGCTCCTAAAGCATCGATCTCATCAATAAATAAAACACAAGGCGTATTTTGTCTGGCAAGTTCAAATATATCGTGCAGGTTTTTTTCGCTGCTGCCAATCCACATATCCAAAATATCATTGAGTCCCACACTTATAAACTTTGCATTTACTTGTCCGGCTGTTGCTTTGGCTATATATGTTTTTCCGCAGCCAGGAGGTCCGTAAAGCAAAATACCGCCTCCTACTTTTTTACCATAAGCTTTATAAAGTTCGGGATGCTGTAATGGTTTGATGATTTTTAATTCGATTTCTTTCTTTACCGATTCCATTCCCCCAACATCCGAAAAACTGATAGTGGGTTTTTCGAGAAATCTGCTGTCTATTTCTTCATCAGACTCTATTACTTCGTTCCTTCCCTTTAACCTGAGTTGATTATCTAACTCTTCATCAAAATATTTTGAATCAATAGCCAATGCTTTTTTATAGGTTTCAACTGCCTTAGCAATTGAATTTTCTTTTAAAAGTCCTTTTGCATAGAGTGTAAAAACGTTTAAATCCTGAGTTCCGTTCTCAATGACTTCTTCCAAAATTACATTACACGCTGAATAGCTTCCTTTTTTAAAGAAAGTCGTGGCAAGCCCTACTTTTGCCTTAATGTCGTTTGTACTTCTTAATACGGTAAGAAATTCTGTTTCGGCTTCTTCAAGTCTGTTTAGATTGAGTAACGTTTCAGCTAAGAGAAGCCTTAAGGGTGTGTTTTCAGGAGAATGTTTTAGTGCCTCTTTTAAACTGTCAATTGTATTATCGTTCATATTTTAAAATTACTTTTTGCCTTTTAAGATTTGCATCAATATTGCCACAATATTGAAAAACGAAAATACAATTAAAAAAGATAATTTTACAAAATTTGTAAATAGCCACAGTACATTATCTTTTTGTTTTAATTATTTATTTTGTTTTTCAGATTTTTACATGGGGCCAATTTTCACCGCTTTTTATTCTTCTGATTTGCATTTCACTTACGCTAAATTGTTTTGCAATCATTTTTAATCTTGTTACCTGCTCCGGTCTTGCTAATATTTTTTTTATTAGGATCACTTTGGTTACGGTTAATTTTCTTCCGTTGGATTTTAAGTTGTGTTCAATTAATTTTTTTCTTGCATTAATTACGTTTGGGCTTATATTCCAAAAATCAAGCATTTCTTCTCTTGTTGCCCATTTTAAATTTCTATAATCGTCATTGTCACGTTTTCTGTCTAAATGTAAAACGTAAGTTTGCTCATTTGAAGTTTTTGGAATAAAATATTCTGCAACAAGTTTTGAAAAGAAAAAATGTTTGTATGTTATTTTTCCATTTTTGAAGATTTTATATTTGAATAATTTATATCCATCAGACATTCCTCCTTTCAATTCTCTTCCAAATGTAATATCATCTGTAAAACTTATCAATCTCCCTTTATTAGAAATAGCATAATGTAGTCTTAGCTTGTCTTCAATTTTTATTTCTTTAAATTCTTCATTTTGATAAACTTTAATTGGCATCATCAGTTCAGGTTTCAATTTAAATTTGATTTTCTTGCTGTTTTTATAAGTTGCTCAAAAACTGAAGATTAATGTTGTTAACCATGATTTTAAAAAGTATTTTGGAATAAACAAAAATACGATTTAAAACGATAATTACAATTCATTTAGAATGGCTTACGCATCACTTCACCGATGTTTTAACCGATTTTCATTATCCTTTTTATTAAGACAAAAAAAGCGGAAACAACTTTATCAGTTATTTCCGCTTTTAATACTAATTCAAATAGATTATTTACTTGAATTCAGGTTTTATTTATCTTTTATAAACTGTAATAATATTAGTCGTTTTGTCTTTTAATTTCAACTCTTTATTAGTAAGATTCATAATATCAGAAGTTGTACTTATATTACCAAAAGTGATAGTCAAATCATTATGAGATCTTACATAAGTTCCATTTGTTTCAGTTTTGTCACAATTATCATTATAATCGCCCCTAACTGCAACATTGCTCAATTTTAGTTCTAAATAATCTTTTTCAGTAGCACAATCTTGTTCAACATCACTTAAAACCTCTTGGCCTCCAACTATTCCTCCAATCTGGCTTAGCTCATATTTGCCCTGAATAGGAACAATTGTTTCTCCGTCATTATCGTCATTACTGCAAGATGTTGCTGCAAATAATCCAAAGCTTAAGGCTAATACGTATAAAAATTTTCTTGTTTTCATGTTTGTTTGTTTTTAAAAATTATGTTTGATTTATATTTACAAATCTACATTCGATGTAATTCAAATTTGTTTCATAATTTTCAAAATAACTTACATAATTGTCGTTTACATGATAAAATCTTAATATAACGTTAAATACATAGAGAATAAAACAATAAAACGACTAAATCAACTTTTAAGAATGTTGCAATTTTAAAACTTTGATTTAATCTAATTATTTTCAACCTGTTCAATATCCATTGTTTTTATTAATCCTTTCTGGAAGGTGTAAATATGCTTTACTAAACCGTCAAACATTAAATTTCCCTGTAAATCCTTTACATTTTGATGAACCTTTACTTCTAAACTTCCATTATCTCTTTCATCAAAACCAACTGGTTCTACCGTTGGATTTATCTCTGTCCATTGTCTTGTCCAGTATTCTTTAATTTCACGGTGTCCGCTTATGTAGCCTCCTTCCCATGCTTTTGACCATTGTATATCTTTTTGCATTGTTACTAATGCACCATCAATATTTCTCTCATTAAAAGCGGCATAAGCTTTCCTGATTATATCTTTAAATTGATTTGTCATTTATTATTTTATTAGATTATTAATACTGTAAATTCTCAGCTTCCTGTTTAGTTCATGTGGTGCTTCTTTGTAATAATTAACTACTTATTTTAAGTACAAATAGAATCGTTTGCATGATGATTCTATACAACAATCATTCAATTGTAATATTACAAAAAAGTAATATCTCCTTAATACTTATTCGCGCTGCAAACAAGCACACGTTTGAAGCGGAGTCTTATTTCTTCAAACTTATTCCAATCACATGTGAAAAAATAGAACGATTTTTTCCTGCAACTAATTAAGCAACGCAAAATTATTTCACATATTTATCAATAATATACTGGGTAACGGGTTTTAATGGTTTGTTATTTTCTGGGTGCCTCCCATGTTCATTAAAAAAATCTACTCCATTTGCTGACTTTGCATACCAAATAATAGCTGCCCCATTTTTATCAAAACAGGTTGTGGTATCACAAATATTTATCTTCTTTAGATTGACAAGTGAAGGATCTAAAATTTCGATTTTATTATAGGAACCAAAACCTTCTATTTTCAAATCACAATCTACAAGTTCGTAATGATCGCCTGACCATTGCATGCATTGTTTATTATTAGGAAAAATAAAAAAAATTACTGCAAATCCGATACATAAAACAATAAGAAGAGCCATTATACTGTGTTTTATTCTTCTATTAAATTTATTTTCTTTTTGTGCTTTATCATCTACAAATAAATTAACCGATTGTGAATCTTTTACTTCTATTTTAACTCTTATTTCTTCTTGATTATTAAATGATTCTGTTTGTTTAGAATCATCTATTTCTTCTTCATATTGCAAAATAAGTTTTTCCTCTTCTTCGATTTCATTAGCCTTTTCTATTTTATTCTCTTCTTCTTTACCATTATTTATATTGAAGGCAAAAGGAATTTTAGGGATAACGATGGGTTCTTCAATATACGTTATACCTCTTTCTTTATATTTTTGATAAGGCCTTGGTTGATAATCAACTAAAACTGCAGCTAGTTCTACAGCATAGCGATTAGAAGGGACTTTTTCTCCTTTTAAAAAACTTCCAATGGGCCGGAATCGATCTGTCTGTTCAGTAAAGCTATTTTTTTTATTTACATCAAATTCAAACCCGAAAAAAGATGCAAAACAATTCAGATCATCTTTACTCTCATTTGACCTAAATATTTCCCAGCATAATTTTCTAAGGTTCGCTTGTGACGGAGGTGCTAAAAAGTTGAAATAAACACCTTCTTTCTCTATTTCATATTTTACTTTGATCGCTTTTTTATAATCTTCAAAAGTAATGCTTTTCATGATGTGACGGGATTTTTTAGGATTTGACAGGATTTTATAAGATTCTCGGGAACGAGCAGGAATTCCGGGAATTCCTTGTCAATACAGGTTCAAAACCATCGTTACTTTGCTTCAATAAAATTAGTTAACGTTTTGATCTGCAGGTCAAAACAAATGTACAAAACTAGTTCAATTAAAAGTGCGGAAAACCGTAAAACGGACTTTATCCGGGAAGTATAAATAAAATTTTATAGTCCTACGCACTTCACTTCCCAAACAAAATTTGGTATTGCCATTACGAAATGATCCGGAAAAGTTCCGGACAGCAATACCCATGTTTAATTTTTAAATCATAAAAAGATGAAAACTTTATTTTTAATGGGAGTGTTTGCGCTATTGACTACTACATTATTCTCCTGCACAGCGGACG
Source organism: Flavobacterium sp. W22_SRS_FK3 (assembly GCF_052113665.1). Taxonomy (NCBI): domain Bacteria; kingdom Pseudomonadati; phylum Bacteroidota; class Flavobacteriia; order Flavobacteriales; family Flavobacteriaceae; genus Flavobacterium; species Flavobacterium sp. W22_SRS_FK3. Next base: position 13,571 of record NZ_JBGQOF010000030.1, read on the forward strand.
AATACGAAACTCAGGCAAAAAAAGAAATAACACCAACTTATGCTGATGACGGCCCTGGTGACTTACCAATAAAGGTTCCTCCACCACCAATACAATAATGCTGTCCTAAAACCTTAATTTATAATTAATTATTATTATTTTCGGGGAAAGTAACTTTTATGCTACGATCCCCTTTTTTTTATTTTCTTGTTTTTACATTTTTTCTTTCCTGTAAAGAAGAAGCAAAAAAACCTATTGATAATGAATTAATCCAAAAGGAAGCATTAAACTTTAGGCAAACAGGAATAAAAAGCTATGAAAGCAAAGACTACAATACTGCTTTTTATAATTTTAATAAATCAAAAGTTGCATTTGAATCAATAAAGGATAGTGCCAACATTGTTTTCAATCTTATTCAAATGGCATCTGTACAGCAAATAAATGGAGATTATTACGGAAGTAAAGGAACTTTAACAGAAGCCTTACCTTATGTCAAAAATAAGAATATTTACAGTGCCTCAATCAATAACTTTTTTGGAATTGCTGATAAGGAACTTTCTCTTTATCAAGATGCTATTTTTTATTATAAGGAAGCCATAAAAGATTGTACTGATGAAATATCAAAACAATCTCCTTTAAATAATATTGCCGTCGTTTATATCGAGCAAAAAGAATATGATAAAGCAATTCATATTTTAGAATCTATACTGGACAAAAAAATTATTGACGAAGATCCTGCGAGTAAAGCACGTATCACAGATAATTTAGGTTTTGCTTATTTTAAAAAAGGATGGCGTGAAAAAGGGCTTTTATTAATGCAACGAAGTTTGGAATCAAAAAATAAGATAGATGATCCTTATGGATATATTGAAAGCAACCTGCATCTGTCTGAATATTATTTAAAAACCGATATTGAAAAATCAATCCAACATGCACAACATGCGTATGACATTGCAACTAAATTTAATAGCATCGATGAACGATTAAAGGCTTTGTCTTTTTTAATTTATAATGATTCAGAAATAAAAAACAAAGAATATGCTCAAAAGTATATTTTTCTAAACGATAGTATAATTAAAGTACGAAACAACTTTAAAAATAAATTTGCCAAAATTAAATATGACTCCAAAAAAGAGAAAGACGAAAACCAAAAACTTCGTTTAGAGAAAGCAGAGAATTTATTATCTCTTCAGGAAGCAAAATATCAGAAAATAGTCGCTGGAATCGGAATCCTATTTTTAGTTATTGTAATAATAATTCTCATCAGATATTATAGCAATAAGAGCAGAATAGATAAAATAAAAACAGCATACGATACCGAAACCAGAATTGCCAAAGACATTCACGATGAACTGGCAAATGATGTTTTTAATGCTATCACTTTTACTCAAACCCAACCACTAGAAAGTAAGGACAAAAAAGATACCTTAATTCAAAAACTGGATCATATTTACACACGCGTACGTGGAATCTCGAGGGAGAATAATAATATTGATACCGGAACAAATTATTCGGACAACTTAAAAGAAACTCTTTATACTTATAATAGTGATTCCCGAAATATCCTTATTAGCAACATAGAAAAAGTAAATTGGGATGATTTTGATGAAACCAAAAAAGTTACAATTTACCGGGTTCTGCAAGAATTAATGGTGAATATGAAAAAACACAGTCACGCTTCAGTAGTCGTTGTAAAATTTAACAACATCCAAAAAAACATCTGTATAGACTATACCGATAACGGAAAAGGCTGTGATAAAAACAAAATCATAAAAAATGGTTTACAGAATATGGAAAACCGTATTCACGCCATAAAAGGAACTATTATTTTTGACACTGAACCTGATAAAGGTTTTAAAGTAAAAATAATACTCCCTAAATAAAAGCCATATGTTTAAAAAAGTAATAATAGCCGAAGACCTTGACGCCATGAATTTAGGAATTCAACAAGTTTTAAAAGATTTAAATATTGTCGATTTTCAGCATTCTAAATTTTGTGACGAAGCGTTTTTAAAAATCCGTGCCGCCATTAATCAAAAAGAACCCTATGATTTATTAATTAGTGATCTTTCTTTTAAAACAGATCATCGCAAATCAGACATTAAAAACGGAGACGAACTGGTACAAAAAGTCCGAACCTTACAGCCTGATATTAAAATCATTGCTTATTCTATCGAAGATAAAAACTTTAGAATTAAATCACTTTTTGAAAATGCCAAAATTGATGGTTTTGTTTCAAAAGGCTTACACAGTATTGAAGAATTAAAAAAAGCAATCCATATTATTTCGACTTCTGATCAAAAATATATTTCGCCCGAAGTTGCTTCTGCATTGCAAGACAAAAACAATTACGAAATAGATGATGTAGATGTTCAAATCCTAAAACATTTATCTGTCGGAACCTCCCAAGATGAAATTATAGAAATTTTTAAAAACTCAGATATCAAGCCCAACAGCAAAAGCGCTATAGAAAAAAGACTATCTAAACTCAAAGACTTTTTTAAGGCAAACAACACTGTTCATTTAGTTTCTATTACAAAAGATATGGGGATTATTTAATTTATCTCTTACAATAATCACTTTTTAAAGCTCCTTCAGGGGCTTTTTTTATTTCTTCATTTTAAAAATTTACGGATTATGGTTTTCCGTAAAATAATGGTTTTAAATAAGTTTAAGTTTGGATTATCAAGTCAATTTAAATATTAATTAAAACCTTTAAATCATGAAACTTTACCATGTAAACAACACTGCCCAATTAAATGGAGATCATGAAGTTCATACTGATGAATGTCCCTACTTCAAAAGCATTGTAAGCAAAAAATACCTTGGTCTTTATTCTAGTTGCAAACCTGCAGTTGATGAAGCCAAAAAAACTTACGCAAAATCAAATGGATGTAAAACTTGTTGCAACGAATGTCATACGACTTAGTCATGAACTTTCGATTTCAAAAAAGAATTAGACTTGGGGGCGGACTTGGATTAAATATTAGTAAATCCGGGATTTCTCCAAGTCTTAGAACTAAAATAGGAACATTTAGCAAAAATGGATACTCTAATAAAATCTGGATACCCGGAATAAAATACCAAAGTAGCGGGTGTCTTGTAATATTTGCCTTTAAAGGGCTCATTACATTTTTAATCATTACAATAAAATATTTATAAATATGGGATATCGAAAAGGATATTGTAGGAAAGATGGGACTTATGTTCAAGGACATTATGCCAATAACAGATCGAAGTCATTTTCAACTAAAAACAATAACGGATGCGTAATTCTAATTTTAGTTATTACCACAATTAGTTCTATTATTTCGTGTTCAGAATCATCAGATTCAAGCGATAAAACTTCAAATTCTAATTCAAACTGTCCAACTAAAACTTGTGGCGATTTTACAAGTCAGTCTCAGGCACAAGCTACATTTAACAGGGATAGAAGCTGTTATAAAAACTTAGATGCTGACGGTGACGGAATCGCATGTGAATCTTTAAAATAAAAACCATGATAACACTAGAACTTAAAAGTCATTTTTTGAGATTATATCAAATGGCATTATCAGATGATCAGTTTGATGTATTGGAACTTCAAATGTTATATCATTTTGCGGACGAAAGAGGAATTCCGAAAGAAGAACTTGACAAACTTTTTCTAAACCCTATTACTACAGAATTCATTATTCCTGAGTCATTAAACACAAAAATTGAATACCTCTATGATCTTACCAGAATTATTTGGGCTGATGAAAAAGTTACAGAAGACGAATTGAATATGCTCAGAAAATATTGCCGAAAATTTGATTTTGTTGAAGAAAACATCAATGATTTATCTGATTATCTTATTGATTGTGTTCAGAAAAAAATTGGCAAAGAAGAAATTATTAGTCAACTAAACGGTTAAAGTATGAAACCAATTTCACAATTATTTAGTTTAAAAAAATCTGAAGAATCTTCTTTTAAAATTTTCGAAGAAAATGAAGAAGACAGAGAACAAATTAGAATCACTTATTACCAAAGTGGCTTTGCTGCATCTGTAAAAGCAACTGGAAAACCCATTGTTTTAAAAGCATGTCTTCAAAATTTATATATGAGTTTTGAAGATCAGTGCCGAAAACAAAAAATGGAGCAAGACAGATTAAAACAGCCTTACCGCGAAGAACAGGAAAAAAACAAAACTGAACTTAAAAAGTCGGAAGCTGCTATTGGCATTTTCGAAAAGAAAGAACAAGATATAAACAATAGTGTTGACGAGATCAAAAACGAAATTATTGAAGTAAAGCGCAATCCGGACAAATACGGCATCGAAGAAGGGAAAGGTTTAAAGGCACAGTTTTACATCGGTTTATTTCTACTGCTTCCTATTACCCTCTATGTATTAGTCTTTTATATTTCGGCTTCGTACTCTGCTTTTTTTAAAGAATTCTCAAATGATAGCTTAACAGCTGCCGTTTTTGATGCAGATGCTTTTACAAATTCTTTTAAAGCAAGCTGGCTCGAAGGTGTTTTAGTCATAACAATTCCTTTTGTATTTATGGGTTTAGGTTATGTAATTCATATGGTTCAAAAAGGCAAAGGCATAAAAAATATTTTAAGAATGATGTCCTTATTTGTTATTACTTTTTTATTTGATGCTTTACTGGCGTATCAAATCGAAAAAAAGATATATGAATTTAATAAAACAACAGATTCTGCTCCATACAATTTAAATATCGCTTTGGGAGAAGCTGAATTCTGGATGATCATATTTGCCGGATTTGTGGTTTACATAATCTGGGGGCTTGTATTTGATTTTGTGATGAAAGAATTTGAAAATATCGATAAAATAAGAGCCTTCATCCGAGGTAAAAAAGAGAATTTAATTAATATGGAGAAAATAAAAGCTGATTATATCAATAAAATCAACGATTTCAAACAGGAGATTGTTACTCTAAACGGTAAAAATTCGGAGTTGCAATCAAAAATAGATGGTTTTGTTTTTCCCGTAAAAGAATATCTGCATTATCATCATCAATATAAAGAAGGATGGTTTCAGGCTATAAATACAGAAATTGCTTTGGCAAATAAAGAAAAAACAGAACTTCTGGAAAGCTGTGAGTTTCATTCTGAAGAACACCTCAGCAAATTAAACTTAGTGGATCCTGATTTTCAACATTTGGTATATTCTAAAAACTAATGAAATGAAAACTATTTTACAAAAAGCATTAATACCATTCGTATTGATTTTGTTTTTTTCATGTAAGGAAGACAACAAAAATGAAGAGAAAAAAATCGTTATTAAAAGTTCTGTTTCAGAAAACCTCAATATTAGTATCCTTGTAGATTTATCAGATCGAATTAGTCTCAAAAAGAATCCAAATCCAACAATGGAATTTTACCAAAGAGATTTAGGATATATTAAATCGGTTTCAGAAGCATTTGCGAAACATCTAAAATCAAAAAGAATTAGGCAGATTGATGACAAAATGCAATTATTTTTTAATCCGGAACCTGAAAATCCTGAAATTAATTCAATTGCAAATGAATTAAAAATTAAAGTCGATAAAAATAATGCTTCAAAAAATTTGTTAAATTCAATAAGCGGAAATTATGCTTTAAAAACAGCAAAATTATACGATTCGGCCATTAAAGATGATAACTATATCGGATCTGATATTTGGAATTTTTTCGACAATAAAGCACAAGATCAATGCATTGATAAAGGATATAGAAATATCTTGGTTATTTTAACAGACGGTTATATGTTTTATGAAGGGACACAAATCAAAAACGGTACGCTATCAAACTATTTAACGCCGCAGTTAATTAAACAAAATGGACTTAACACTAACGAATGGCAGAAAAAATTTAAAAGTGAGAATTTTGGTTTTATAAGAATTGATAATGATTTATCGAATCTTGAGGTTTTGATTCTTGGAATAAATCCTGCCAAAAACAACCCTTATGAAGAAAAGGTTATAAAAGCCTATTGGAACAAATGGCTAACAGAAATGAACATCAAACATTTTCAAGTTAAAAATACTGATCTGCCTTCAAACATGGATAAAATTATTAACGATTTTATTTTAGAAAAAGAATAAAAACAAAACCTATCTGTTTTAAAAGAGGAGCTTTATATCCTCCTTTTTCTGTTTAAAAAGATGTCAAAAAAATTCTTCTAAAAAATCTCCTTTTACGGTTTTCCATAAAATACTGATTTTTAATGGATTTACATTTGAATTATTAATTTAAACTAAAAACCGATGGAAATCAATATTCAACTTAAATCATTAGCGGATAAAATTAATCAGCTAAAAAGCAAAATCGAAACCGAAGAATCTACCAAACATGCTTTTGTATTACCATTTATACACGTTCTCGGTTATGACGCGTTTAATCCGCTTGAAGTTGTTCCTGAATTCACCGCTGATCTTGGCCTGAAAAAAGGAGAAAAAGTAGATTATGCCATTTTTCAAAATGGAGAACCTATTATAATTGTCGAATGTAAAAGCTGGAAAGAAAAACTGACTATTCATAATTCACAGTTATTTCGTTATTTTCATGTTACCAAAACCCGATTTGCACTTTTGACAAACGGCATTAATTACCAGTTTTTTACTGATTTGGATAATCAGAATAAAATGGACGAAAAACCATTTTTAGAATTTGACATCACAAATCTCAAAGAAAATACAATCAACGAAATAGCGAAATTTCATAAAGCAAATTTCAATGTAGACAATATCGTAAATAATGCCAGTTCTTTAAAATACATTAAAGAAATTAAAAAACAAATCAATGCAGAATTAGAAAACCCTTCGAATGATTTTACTAAACTTTTTGCAAATAAAGTGTATGCTGGCAGACTTACTGAAAAGGTGGTGGATGAGTTTAAAGATTTGGTTCAGAAATCGGTAAGTCAATATATCAATGACAAAATTAATGACCGGTTAAATGCCGCTTTAACCAAAGAAACAATTAAACAGCAAGTCGAAGAAACTGTAATAGCCGAAGATGACAATAAAATTATCACGACCGAAGAAGAACTGGATGCGTACCGTATCGTAGTAGCTATTTTACGCCGAAAACTGCCAACTAACCGAATTGTTCATCGTGACACGCAATCGTATTTCGGAATTTTATTGGATGATAACAATCGTAAACCTTTATGCAGATTGCATTTGAATGGAGGGAAAAAATACATCAGCTTATTTAACGAAAATAAAAGTGAAACCAAATCGCCAATTTCATCCATTGATGATATTTATCAATTTGAGAAGGAATTATTAGAAACTGCTGCTCTTTACGAAACAGAATAAACTATTCATTTTTACATCAAAAATAATTTAATTTCTAATCAGTTAAATAATACGCTAATGCTAAAAAACTACTCAATCGTATTAATCGTATTTACAGCTCTTTCCTGTAAAAAAGCCGATGCTCCTCCTCCGCAAATCAATTCCTTTTACAAAGAAGCAATCACAGCAGATGACCGAAAACTAATTACTCCCGAAGAAGCCAAAACGTATCACGTAGATAAAACCTATCAATACGAATACAGAACAGGAAATTCAGGACATTATGAATACAATTATGATGTAAAAGGCATCAATAGTAAAGGTGATTCGGTTTTTGGAAATATAAATGTCGAGGGGAAAAACGGAGCTGGAATTTTAATGTGTGATACTCTTCCAGATACTGAAATCAACACTGAATGGATTTCGTACGGAAAGCTAAAAGCGACGGATAAAAAAGGAAATGAATATCAATTAATTGTCAAATAAATAACTTCCCAAATGAAATATACCTTGCTCCTTCTCTTTATTTGTTTCTCTTCTTTTCGACCTGCGACAACCTACGTATTTATTTGTGGACCAACCGGTGCAAAAAAATATCATTATAAGGAAAACTGTCGTGGTTTAACAGCCTGCCGACATGTATTAACAAAAGTACCTGTTTCTCAGGCGCAAGGATACGGTTTGACACTTTGTGGATGGGAGGATTAATGTTATAGTTACTCTTAGAAAACGAGCACCATTTGAAATGCTGAAACATGTACTGTTAATCACAGTTTTTTATTCGTTTTATATTTTTTATCACACTTCCAATCCCTATTACACAGAACAAACCGGAAAGAAATTGCCCAAAAAAAAAAGCCATCTATTTTCGAAATTAGAATAAATGTTAGAATTCCAGTTAATAGTGTTATTATAAATTTAAATTTTTAATTTATAAACTAATTAAAAAGAACCCGTTGGGTGTAATTAAATTGTTTGATTTTTAATATTGTTTATTGGTCTATCAAATATGAATTTATTGATATATTGAACCAATGTTAGTGCTGTTATTTTTGCTAAAATTCTTGTTTTAAAACCTTCAAAAGTTTTAGCATAATTATTTCTAATTCTGAACTGGTCGCATAGTTGTGAAAATAATGTTTCAATTCTTTTTACTCATCTTTTTTATTTAAATTTTGGTTTTCGTGATGTGCTTCGCAGTTCTTGATTTTCTAAAGATATATGATTGTGGCTTATAATCTTTTTGATTAGCTCTTTTGGGTGTTTCTAATTTGATATTCACCGTTTGAAATAAATCTAATTGAAGGCTTTGAGACAAGTATCCTCTATCGCCAAGCAATACACAATCAGACATTTGTTGTTTTATATTTTTCAAAAAATGAACGTCATGAACTTCTGCTTTTGTAATATCTAATGAATGGAAAATTCCATTTATAGAACAAACTCCGTGCAATTTATATCCGTAAAACCAGTTGTTTTGAGAAGCACAAAAACCTTTTGAAGGAGCCGTTTCAAATTCATTTTTACAGATTTTAATTCTCCTATGACGCGCAAATTTGCAAATCTCCAACGGCATACTGTCCACAATAAAATAATCTTCAAATTCTAAAAAACGAAAGGCTAATTTTGTTCTTACTTCTTCTAAAAATAAAAACAATTTCCGTCTTCTTTTATTGAACTGACTTCGCTCAATTAAGTTAGGTATTTGTTGCTTATTAATCACTTTAAATAAAGAATTTTCACTGTCAATAGACATAAATTCAGCCGTTAGACTCAATGCAACTACTTCTAAATCAGACATTTTTTGCTTTCTGCCGACATCAGATTTATGTTCTAATTTAAAATTCAAAGAACTTATAACTTCTAAAACTCTAAAATAATTTTTTACTATATTTGACATAGATATTGGTTTGTTTGGCGACTTCAAGATACTGAATTTCAGTATCTTGACCAATATCTAGTCCGTTTATTTTACTACAAATAATTACACCCAACGGGTTAAAAAGAACAATTTTTTAATCTATAACAAAATCAACGATAGCAAATTTGCAAACCTAATCGCTCTGACTTGTAGTATGTATCGCAAACGTTAGCGTAGGTTTGCCTGTCCACAAAGATGATCAAATCCAGCTAAAAAAAATTGTAGTAGTTATGTTGCAACTTTTTTTATGCAAAAAACCTCCCGAAATTTCACTTCCGGGAGGTTCTCATCTACAATCAATAACCTAACAATAATTATTTCCAGCCTCCACCTAAGTCTCTGTAAACATGAACTGCGGCATTCAGCTGTTCTTTTTTGGTATCTATCAATTCTAATTTCGATTCTAAGGCATCACGTTGTGTCATCAAAACTTCAAAATAATCAACTCTGGCTGATTTAAATAAATCATTAGAAACATCAATTGAAGTGTTTAAGGCATCAACTTGCTGCGATTTTAGATCATAACTTTTTTGAAGATTATCGATTTTAGAAAGCTGATTCGATACTTCTAAATAAGCATTTAAAATAGTTTTATCATAATTATATAAAGCCTGAAGCTGTCTTGCATTGGCACTTGAAAACTCTGCTTTAATGGCATTTCGGTTAATTAAAGGCGCAGCAAGATCGCCGGCCAAAGAATACAAAATAGATTCAGGGAATGTAAACAAATAAGAAGGTTTGAAAGCCTGAACGCCAAAAGCGGCAGAAATATCAAGTGACGGATAAAATTCGGCACGGGCTACTTTTACATCTAATTTGGCAGCAACCAATTCTAATTCGGCTTGTTTAACGTCAGGACGGTTCATCAACAATTGAGAAGGCATACCTGCACTAACTGAAGCAGGCAACAAGGTCAGGAAATTACTGTTTGTTCTTTTAATTTCCTGCGGATAACGCCCTAACAGGAAATTAATTTTATTCTCATTTTCTTTAATTTTCTGTAAAATATCAAACTCCAGACTTCTTGAAGTTAAAACCTCAGCCTCAAATTTCTTAACTCCCAATTCTGTTGCTCTCGCAGCCTGTTTTTGAATTTTCACAATCTCCAAAGCGTTTGACTGTAATGTAATCGTTTGTTTAACGATATCCAGCTGCGTGTCCAAAGCCAGTAATTCATAATATGAATCGGCTATTTCGGCAATAAGATTGGTCACAACAAAGTTCTTCCCTTCCACTGTTGCCAGATATCTGTTCACGGCTGCTTTTTTAGAATTGCGCAGTTTTTTCCAGATATCGACTTCCCAGTTTGCATAAGCTGCAATAGTAAAATCTCCTAGCGGATCAGGCGTTTCAACACCCGGTTTGATCTCTGTAGTGGCATCACCTGCTCCTTGGCTTGTGTACCTTCCTACTTTTTCTACACCAGCTCCGGCACGTACTCCGACAGTTGGTAATAAAAGGCCTTTGCGAACTCTAATATCATTTTTTGCTATTTCGATTTCCTGCAGCGTCATGTTTAATTCCTGATTGTTTTTCAGGGCTACATCAATCAAATCAACAAGATTTTGATCTTTAAAAAACTCATTCCATTTTACAATAGATGTATTCGTTGTATCCTGAATTTTGGCATAACCAAAAGTTTCAGGAACCGGCTTGTTTTCACTTGAAACATCTGGAGCAGGAGCTTTACAGCTTACTGCAGCAAGACAAATACTTGCTGCAATAGTGTACTGATATAATTTTATTTTATACATGATTGTTATCAATTTCTTCTGTTAATGGATTCTCTTCTTCATGTTTAACCAGTTTATATTTCTCGGCTATTCTTCCAAAGATGTAATACAATCCGGGAATTACAAATACACCACAAATGGTTCCGATAAGCATACCTCCGGCAGCAGCAGTTCCAATGGTTCTGTTACCAATTTTTCCTGGTCCGGTCGCAAAAGCTAATGGTAATAATCCGGCAATAAATGCAAACGAAGTCATCAAAATAGGTCTAAAACGTGCTTTTGAACCTTCCATAGCAGCTTCCAGAACTGATTTCCCTGCAGCATGTCTCTGAATCGCAAACTCTACAATCAACACGGCATTTTTTCCTAGTAAACCAATAAGCATTACCATGGCAACCTGTGCATAAATGTTGTTTTCCAGTCCTGTTAATTTCAATAAAAGGAAAGCTCCGAAAATACCTGCCGGCAACGAAAGAATTACCGATAATGGCAGAATAAAACTTTCATATTGTGCCGCTAAAACTAAATACACAAATCCCAAACAAATCAGGAACACCCAAATGGCCTGATTGCCTTGTGCCACCTCATCGGCAGAAATACCTGCCCAGTCAATATCATATCCTCTTGGCAATTTTTTGGCTGCTACTTCCTGAATTACTTTAATTGCCGTTCCGGAGCTATATCCCGGAGCTGGGCCACCACTAATTTCGGTAGACGTATACATATTATGTCTGGTAATCTCAGAAAGCCCATATACTTTTTCTAATTTCATAAAAGCAGAATAAGGAACCATTTCATCCCGGTTATTCTTCACATACAGTTTCAAAATGTCATCGGGCTGTGCACGATATTCTGGTGCAGCCTGAACAATTACTTTATAATTAATTCCGTATTTAATAAAACTGATTTCGTAATTACTTCCCACAAGAGTAGACAAGGTATTCATCGCATTTTCGATAGAAACTCCTTTTTGCTGTGCCAGATCGTTGTCAACCTTCATCATATACTGAGGGAAACTCGCACTAAAGAAACTAAATACGTTTGTCAATTCAGGACGTTTATTTAGTTCTTCTACAAACTCTTTATTAACAGCTTCCAATTTTTTGAAATCACTGGTACCTGTTTTATCCAACAGACGAAGTTCGAATCCTCCTGCTGCTCCATATCCCGGTACTGCAGGCGGCTGGAAAAATTCGATATTGGCACCCGGAATATCTTTCGATCTTTCTTCCAGTTCAATCATAATCTCCTGTACGGACTGTTTACGATCGTTCCAGTCTTTTAAGTTGATTAGACAGGTTCCGGCATTAGCGCCTGTACCTTCAGTCAGGATTTCATAACCTGCCAGTGACGAAACCGATTTTACTCCATCTATTTTTTCGGCTTCTTTTTGCAAGTGCTCAGCAATATTATTGGTTCTTTCTAATGATGAACCTGGAGGTGTCTGAATGATGGCGTAAAACATTCCCTGATCCTCATTCGGAATAAATCCGGAAGGAACCGTACTGCTGATCAGCCATGTTCCGGCACAAAATCCAATAAGTGCAATAATGGTAACCGCTCTTCTGTTTACAATTTTGCCTAATACATTTTGGTATTTGCCCTGAGCAAGATTAAACTTGTTGTTGAAACCATCAATAAATCGGTTTACAGGCGTTTTCTTTTTCGGTTTGCCATGATTATTTTTCAGCATCATCGCACAAAGTGCCGGTGTTAATGTCAATGCCACAATACCTGAAAGGATAATTGCAGTTGCCATTGTAATCGAAAACTGTCTGTAAAAAACACCTACAGGACCCGACATAAATGCAACCGGAATAAATACTGCCGCCATTAAGAACGTAATCGCAATAATTGCCCCCGCAATTTCGTGCATCGCTTTTTTAGTTGCTTTAAACGGCGACAGATGTTCTTCTTCCATCTTGGCATGAACGGCTTCGATGACCACAATCGCATCATCGACGACGACTCCAATAGCCAAAACCAGCGCAAACAAGGTTATTAAGTTCAATGAAATATCGAAGAAGGTCATGAATACAAAGGTTCCGATCAGGGACACCGGTACAGCAATTGCCGGAATAACCGTAGAACGCCAGTCTCCTAAGAAAAGGAATACCACTAATCCTACCAGAATAAAAGCTTCAATCAAAGTGTGAATTACTTTTTCGATAGATGCATCCAGGAATTTAGAAACGTCATACGAGATTTCATAATCCATTCCTTTTGGAAATTTGGTCTTAATTTTCTCCAATTTCGCTTTTACATCTTCAATAACCTGATTTGCATTAGAGCCAAATGATTGCTTCAATACAATGGCTGCAGATGGTTTTCCATTTAAGTTGGAATAAATATCATACATCGAGCTTCCAAATTCTACTTTAGCAATATCTTTTAAACGCAGCAATTCTCCGTTACTGCTCGATCTTACCACGATATTCTCGTACTGTTCCTTAGTTGTAAAGCGTCCTGAATATTTTAATACATATTCAAACGCCTGAGAACGTTTACCGGAACTTTCACCTGTTTTACCCGGTGAAGCTTCCAAACTCTGACTTGACAATGCTTCCATTACCTCATCGGCAGAAATTTTATACGCCAGCATTCGGTCCGGTTTTAACCAAATACGCATAGCATATTCACGTGTTCCGAGAATATCTCCGGAACCTACACCATTAACCCTTTTCAATTCTGATAATACATTGATATCCGCATAATTGTACAAGAACTTCATGTCGGTATTCTTGTCCGTACTATAAAGATTCACATACATCAACATACTCGGAACTTCACGCGTAATCTTAACTCCTTCTCTAATTACCAATGGCGGTAATTTATTAGTAACCGAAGCCACACGGTTCTGAACGTTAATTGCAGCCTGGTTTGGATCGGTACCTAAGCTAAATACAATTTGGATACTTCCTTCACCATCATTTCCGGCATCAGATGTCATATATTTCATTCCAGGAACTCCATTCAAGGCTCTTTCTAAAGGAATAATAACTGACTTAATCATCAACTCCCCATTAGAACCGGGATAATCTACTGTAACGTTTACCATCGGCGGGGATATCGAAGGAAACTGGGTAATAGGTAAATTCAGTACCGACAAGACCCCTAAAAAGACAATTATCAGCGATATTACTATCGACAGTACAGGTCTTTGTATAAATTTATTAAACATCTATCTATTTTTTAATGATTAAACCTATTCTGCTTTTAATCGTAAATTATTGATCACCTTTTGAGGAGCGATATACTCGGAGTTAATTTTATCATCTTCTTTTACTTTCTGAACACCTTCCAATAAAATTTTATCATTTTCAGAAAGCCCGCTGCTCACTACATATAAATCCGGAATTTCTCCTGTAATAGTGATTTCTTTAGATGTTACATGATTGTTTTTATCTACCACAAAAACATATTTTTTATCCTGAATTTCGTAAGTTGCTTTTTGTGGAATCACAATAGCGTTTTTCAACGGAACAAGCATTTGAACTTTTCCGGTTTCACCATTTCTAAGTAATTTTTCTGAATTAGCAAATCTTGCTCTAAAAGCAATATTACCCGTTTCATTATCAAATTCACTTTCTATAACTTCAACATTTCCCTTGTATTTAAAGGATTCTCCATTAGCCAAAAGCAAATTAACTTTAGTCTCTGCACGGTCTTTTACATCGGTTTCGTATTGCAGATATTCTGGCTCAGAAACGTTGAAATAAGCAAACATCTGGCTGTTGTCTGAAAGGCTGGTCAACAATTCACCTTCGTCGATAAGACTTCCTAATTTTAAAGGAATTCTGTCGATCGTTCCGTCAAATGGAGCTCTGATTTCGGTAAAGGATAAATGAAGTTTTGCTAAGGCAACCTCGGCTTTTGCAGATTGCAATTTTGCCTGGGCTACACTTAATTCATTTTTAGAAACGATATTTTTATCTGCAAGTAATTTGGCATTTTGCACCTCAATTTCTGCTGATTTTTGTTCAGCCTGAGCTTTTAATAATTCTGCCTGATACATGTTTGGCATAATTTTAAACAGAATCTGACCTTTTTTTACAAACTGACCTTCATCAACAAAAATATTTTGCAGAAACCCTTTTTCCTGGGCACGGATCTCGATGTTTCGTACAGAACGAATCTGCGAAACATACTCTTTCGTAAACGAAGTATCAATTTTTACAGGATTGGTCACTGTAAATTTTTCTTCTTCCTCTTTTTCTTCTTTTTTAGATGTACAACTGGTTAGGCACATCAGGGCAATTAAGCCTGCGAACACAATAATTCTCTTCATGATTTAAGTATGGAAATTAAGCGATTGAATGCTGGAAATACAAAGATTCCTCTAGATGTAAAAAGCATCAGTAACCATAGTCAGAACAGAACTGTCCCATATGAAGAAGTAAAAAAACATACATCTACAGAGATATGAAATGATCATAACTCAGGTGACTGATGTATATTAATATCAGATTCTTAAAACGCGCTGCGTAATGTAAATAGGATTTGAATGGCCACAAAATGGCACGAAGAATTTAAAATGGCTGTGATAATTTACAATAATCTGATCTGAGAATGTCAAATACCAATTATCAAGCAGACTGTAATTTGCAGCAAAAAATTTATTTACTACATCATTTTCATGAGCATCATCACCAAGATATTCGTCATCTAAATCTAAGTCAGCTTCCTCTATAATCGAGCTTCCCTGATCCTGATTAGTATATTTTACGCGGTGTTTGTGCCCATAATTATGAGCTGAATTTTGCAGTGTTTCGGCATTAAGATATTGCCCTCCGCTAAGCAGAAGGAAATTCAAAAATATCAAAAACAAAGTTAATCTTCTCATTTGGGTGCGAAAGTAATGAAAGTATCAAAACAAAAAAAGAAATTTTAATGAAGGTTTAACAACTAAAACAAGCGAAAACGTTTTCTATGGCTCATTAAAATTCTAACTCTTAAATTTTCCCATTTTATTTGTAAAAAATAGAAGACTTTTTTGGTTTAAAAAAAATGTTTTTCAGCTTTTTAACACTTGATTCTCATTTAAATAACTGTAGGATGCTGATTTATTTATTCTTTTCATCTTTTTTTTTGGGCAAAAGAAATTCTCTTACAAAAGAAATATTTCTATATTCGTTCAGGAATACCAATTAACCCCAAATTAGTTTTTATGAAACACGTATTACTTACTTTATTCTTTATGGCCACCTGCTCAGGCTGGTCACAATCAGCAACTGCTTATTTTGATAAAGCAATGAAAAAGGCTGAAGCCGGAAACACAAAAGGGGCAATTGCAGATTACAACAAAGCAATTCGCCTGAATTCAAAATTTGCAGAGGCTTATCAAAACAGAGGTGTTGCCAAATTTAAGCTTAACGATTTACAAGGAGCCTTGGCTGATTTCAACAAAACAATCGACTTAGATTCTATGAATGCTGATGCTTTTACCGGCAGAGCCAATGTCAATTACAAGCTAATGAATTATCCAGAAGCTATAAAGGATTGTAGTTCTTCAATTGGTTTAAATCCTAAAGATTATGTTGCTTTTAATCTTAGGGCTTTGGCATATAACAAAGTAGGTAATCAAAAAAACGCCTGTAACGATTTTTCCAAAGCGATAGAATTAGGGAGTCAGAGCGCTATTAAAAACAGAGCTACTTTTTGTAAATAAAAAACAAACTGATATTATAACAGGCAATCTGCAGAATTTAAATTTTACAGATTGCTTTTTTATTTAAAAGAGCATATTATCAACCAAAAAAGATATTCTTACTTTTGTTCAAAATAAAAGGAAATGGCTCTTTTAAGAAAAATAAATAATAATGCTCAAACTGATAAGAATTCGGGTTTTGGCACTAATGCAAACAGCTATGGAGGACGTTTTGTAAACAAAAACGGAACCCCGAATATAGAAAAAAGAGGTATGCATCTATTACGCAGAATCAGTTGGTATCATACCATGATTGATATGCCCAACTGGAAATTCATGTTTATCCTTTTTACATTTTATATTGCAATCAATTTTGTTTTTGCGATTATTTACTATGCAATAGGAATTGAACATCTTGATGGAATTGCACAAGTTCAAAGTGCATTGACACAATTTGGACAAGCCTATTTCTTCAGTGCTCAAACTTTTACAACCGTTGGCTACGGACATATCAGTCCAACAGGATTTTTAACAAGTGCACTTTCAGCTGCCGAAGCTTTAATCGGGCTTTTGAGTTTTGCAATTGCGACCGGTTTATTTTTTGGAAGATTCAGTAAACCCACTGCTTTTCTAAAATTTTCGCACCATGCCTTAATAGCTCCTTATGGTGAAAACAAAGCATTAATGATTCGGCTGGTGCCTTTTAAAAACACCAATTTTACAGATGCTAAAGCAAAAATAACACTTGGAATGACAGTAGAAGAAAACGGCAAAATGACTAATAAATTTTACAGTCTCGAATTAGAATTAGACCGAATCAATGCACTTTCATTAAGCTGGACATTAGTTCATCCCATTACAGAAAAAAGTCCTTTGTATAATTTTACCGAAGAAGATTTCAACAAAATCCATGGTGAAATTTTAGTCTTTATCACCACATTTGATGATATGTTCAGTAATACTGTTGCTGCCAGAACCTCTTATACCTTTAATGAAATTATATATGGGGCTAAATTCAAAACCATGTACAACAGAAGCAAGGATGGTTCCAAAACAATTTTACATTTGGATCTATTAAACAATATTGAAAGAGTAAGTTTCTCCTAATCTATCATTTTAAGCAAATTTTAAGAGTAATGTCAAATTTTATTCTACTTTTGTTCACCCAATTATAAAAAATGATAAACAATATTAAGACTGTTTTCAGCATTAAAGATCTTGAAAACCTATCCGGAATAAAAGCACACACCATTCGTATATGGGAGAAAAGATATAATGTTCTTGAACCCATGCGAACCGACACCAATATTCGCCTTTACAATTTAACCAGTTTACAAAAACTGCTAAATATCACCTTGTTACATGAATACGGTTATAAAATATCAAAAATAGCCACTTTTCCGGAAGAAAAAATTCCTCAGTTGGTTCGTGAAATTATATCCATGAAAAATTCACAGAACTACGCCATAAATTCTTTCAAGATGTCTATGATGAATTTCGATCAGGAAATCTTTTTTAACACCTTTGACTGGCTGATTTCTGAAAAATCATTTCAGGAAGTTTTTAAAGAACACTTTCTTCCCTTGTTAAAAGAATTAGGGCTTTTATGGCAATCACAGACAATAAGTCCTGCCAATGAACATTTCATGACCCACTTGATCAAGCAAAAAATATTAATTCATACAGAAGGTCTCCAAATCCTCAAACCTACCAAAACAGATAAAGTATTTGTACTCTCGTTGCCAATGAATGAAATACATCAGATAGGATTACTGTATCTTCAATATGAAATTTTACTGCAAGGTTATAAAACCATTTATTTAGGCGAAAGCATGCCAATAGAAAATTTGGAAGACCTTACAAAATATTTCAAAAAAATTACTTTTGTCAGCTTTATGACTGTTCAGCCTGACCGAAGCATTGTCAATCAATATGTAAAAAAAATGGAGCAAAAATTACTCTTAAAAACCAATGAAATTTGGCTTTTGGGTAAGATGGTTGAATATATTGATCGAAAAAACGTATCTGAAAGAACCTTTATTTTTGACTCTATGGAAGAAACAATTTATAAAATATAAATTTTGTTTAAAGTTTTTGTATATTTGTTAAACAAATGAAAAAAACTATCTCCATAATAGGATCCGGCTTTTCTGCTTTAGCCGCCTCATGCTATCTGGCAAAGCAAGGTCATACAGTAACTATTTATGAAAAAAATGATTCCATTGGAGGCAGGGCAAGACAGTTTAAAAGTAATGGTTTTACCTTTGATATGGGACCAAGCTGGTACTGGATGCCCGATGTTTTTGAACGTTTCTTTAAGGATTTCGATAAAAAACAATCCGATTATTATGAGCTTATAAAACTAAATCCGGCTTATCGGGTTTATTTTGGAGCTGATGATTTCATCAATATTTACGACAATCTTGAAGCCATAAAATCTACATTTGAAAATGTTGAAAAAGGAAGTGGTCAAAAACTCCAGACTTTCATCGATCACGCTAAAAGCAATTATGATATTGCCATAAAGGATTTGGTATATCGTCCCGGAGTCTCTCCTTTAGAGTTAATTACACCAAAAACAGTTTTAAAGCTCAATCAATTTCTAAGCAATGTGAGTTCTGATATCCGAAAAGGATTCAAAAACGAAAGATTGATTCAGATTTTGGAATTCCCTGTTTTATTTTTAGGTGCAAAACCTTCCAAAACACCGTCTTTTTATAATTTCATGAATTATGCCGATTTTGGTTTAGGAACCTGGCATCCCAAAACCGGAATGTTTGATGTCGTTCGCGGTATCGAAAAGCTGGCTTTGGAATTAGGTGTAACCATCAAAACGAATTCATCAATCGAAAAAATAATCGTCGAAAACAAAACCGCAACCGGAATTATAATTGACAGTAAAACAATCCAATCTGATATTGTTTTAAGCGGAGCCGATTACCACCATACCGAAACTTTACTTGATAAAGAACATCGTGCGTATTCTCAAAAATACTGGGAGAGCCGCGTTTTTGCACCTTCTTCCCTTTTGTTTTTTGTGGGTTTTGATAAAAAAATTGAAAACATCACCCATCACGCCTTATTTTTTGATGTCGATTTCAACCAGCATGCAGCTGATATTTATGACAATCCAAAATGGCCGGAATCTCCTCTATTTTATGCTAATTTCCCATCAAAAACAGATGATACCGTTGCACCTGACGGCATGGAAACTGGCTTCTTTTTAATTCCTCTAGCACCCGGAATACATGACAGTGAGGTACTTAGGGAAAAATATTTCGAAAAAATTATTAGTCGTTTTGAGCAGCTTACACAACAAAAAATTAAAAATAATATTATCTTTAAGAGATCTTTCTGTAAAAATGATTTTGTAACAGATTACAATGCTTACAAAGGAAATGCTTACGGAATGGCGAATACCTTATTACAAACTGCTTTTTTAAGGCCAAAACTAAAAAGCAAAAAAGTCCGTAATTTATATTTTACAGGACAATTAACTGTTCCTGGCCCAGGGGTTCCGCCTGCTTTAATTTCAGGAAAATTGGTTGCTGAGTTAATTCAAAAATCACTTAGATCTTAAAAAATGAAATCACTATTCGACGCCGTTTCTTTTAAATGCAGTAAATTAATTACGCAAAACTACAGTACCTCATTTTCGCTGGCAGTAAAAATGTTGTCGCCAAGCATTCGCGATGCTATTTACAGCATTTACGGATTTGTGCGTTTTGCTGACGAAATTGTAGATTCGTTTCACGATTACGAAAAGGAGTATCTTATTGATGATTTCGAAAAAGAATATTATAAGTCCATGCAATTAGGAATCAGCCTTAACCCTATTTTAAACTCGTTTCAGCATACTGTCAAACAATACAATATCACAGACGACTTAGTTCAGGCATTTTTAAGAAGCATGAAATTAGACCTCATAAAATCAACTTACAACACACAGACTGAATACGAAGATTACATTTACGGCTCTGCAGATGTGGTTGGCCTAATGTGCCTGAAGGTTTTTGTAAAAGGAAACAATCAAAAGTATGAGCAGTTGAAAAATGAAGCAATGCGTTTAGGTTCGGCTTTTCAGAAAGTGAATTTCCTGCGGGATTTAAAAGACGATAATTTGGTTTTAAACCGAAATTATTTCCCGGGCGTCAATTTGAATTCATTCGATGAAAATGCAAAAACAGCCATCATTAACGAAATCGAAGAAGATTTCAAAGTGGCGTATCAGGGAATCGTAAAACTGCCTATGGAAGCGAAATTTGGTGTTTACACAGCTTTTATCTATTACAAAAAACTGTTGAAAAAACTAAAAAGCACACCCTGCTCAGAAATTGGAAATGCAAGAATCCGGGTTTCAAATTATACCAAGGCTGGACTTTTAGCACAATCTTTTGTTACTTACAAACTAAAATTAGTCTAAAATTTATTTCAAAAAATAATACAAAATGATTTCTTTTTTAATCTTTTTAGGTGTTTTTCTGTTCATGGAATGTGTTACCTGGCTCACGCACAAGTACATTATGCACGGATTGATGTGGTATTTTCACGCAGACCATCATCAGCCAAAATACGAACATACTTTTGAGCGAAACGATGTTTTCTTTGTCATTTTTGCCATTCCAAGCATTGTGTTGTTTTATTTTGGCGTTCAGGGCGGTTTCAACTACCTGTTTTTTGTCGCTTGCGGCATCACTACATACGGAATCTGTTATTTTTTGATTCACGATGTATTGATCCACCAGCGTTTTAAATGGTTCAAAAACACTAAAAACAAATATTTAATCGGTCTTCGAAAAGCACACAAAATTCACCATAAGCACCTCGGAAAAGAACATGGAGAATGCTTCGGAATGTTATTTGTCCCTTTCAAATATTATAAAATGTAAAGAATTATTTGGGCGTTACCCCGCAGAAAAAGCGCGGTCGGGTTTTACGTTCCCGCTTTTTTGTATCAGGCAGAAACGCACGGCAACAAAAGGTAAAGTAATGCCTGACACAAAAAGAGCTCCACTGCAACCCCTAACGCACTCGTAAATCAAGAACTTTCTCTAACTCAAGTCTATGAAAATATATAAAATAGAAACGGTTCAACATCTTAACGCCACTATTGAAGAATGCTGGGACTTTTTTTCTAGCCCAAAAAACCTTCAAACGATAACTCCTGACAACATGAGCTTCAAAATTCAGGATTTTGATGGCAAGCGCATGTATCCGGGACAAATTATAACCTACACATTAAAACCTTTGTTCGGAATTAAAATGAATTGGGTAACAATCATTACTGTTTCTCTGGAAAACCAATATTTCATAGACGAACAGCGTTTTGGTCCTTACGCTTTATGGCATCACAAACACTTTTTTGAACCGGCAGAAAATGGCGGCACAAAAATGACAGACATTGTACATTACGCCATTCCTTTTGGATTTCTGGGACGAATCATGAATACGTTAGTTGTAAATAAAAAGATTAATGGCATTTTTGATTTTCGCCGTACCAAAATCGAGGAATTATTCAATTCAAAAGTATAATGAAGCAAAAAGTTTCCTTTTTCTGGTTTCGACGTGATTTGCGTTTAGAAGATAATACAGGTTTGTTTCATGCCTTGCAATCTGATTTCCCTGTGATTCCTCTTTTTATCTTTGATAATGAAATCTTGGACAATCTTCCTGAAGAGGATGCCAGAGTCAATTTTATTTATGATTCACTTGAAAAAATAAACCAGGAACTTCAAACAATCGATTCGGCACTTTTAATCAAAAAAGGAAAAACATTTGATGTATGGAATTCGCTTATTGCCGAATTCGACATTCAAAATGTTTTTTTTAATAAAGATTACGAACCGTATGCCATCAAACGTGATCTGGCAATTGGTAAAGTATTAAAGCAAAATAATATCGAATCGTTTTCTTTCAAAGATCATGTGATTTTTGAAGAAAAAGAAATAACAAAAGCAGACGGACTTCCGTACACGATTTACACGCCCTACAAAAACAAATGGCTGGAGAAGTATCATCTTTCAGGGCAAGCTCCCGAATATGATACAAAACCATACTTAAACAATTTTGCAAAAACACAATTTCCATTTCCTGAATTGTCCAAAATTGGTTTTGAAAGAAGTTCTATAAAAGTACTTCCTCATAACTTAACGCAGATTGGGAATTATAAGGAAATCCGTGATTTTCCTGCTTTGGATGGCACTTCTTATTTGTCTCCGCATTTGCGTTTTGGAACAGTAAGTATCCGAAAATTGGTGAACTGGGCGAATCGTAAAAATCAGACTTTTTTAAGCGAACTGATCTGGAGAGAATTTTTCATTCAAATTCTGTTTAGCTTTCCGAAATGTGTCAATCATAATTTCAAGCCGGCTTATGATGGAATCCAATGGCGCAATAATGAAGATGATTTCAGACGCTGGTGTTCCGGAACTACCGGATATCCGATGGTCGATGCAGGAATGCGGCAACTCAATGAAACCGGTTACATGCACAACCGTGTACGTATGGTAGTAGCCAGTTTTTTATGCAAGCATTTACTCATTAACTGGCAATGGGGCGAAGCGTATTTTGCAGAGAAATTATTAGATTTTGAATTAGCTTCCAACGTAGGAAACTGGCAATGGGCTGCCGGAACAGGCTGTGATGCCGCACCGTATTTCAGGGTTTTTAATCCTGAAATTCAACTGAAGAAATTCGACGAAAAAGGAATCTACATCCGCAAATGGATTCCTGAATTTGATTTGGGTTATAATGAACCCATGATTGATCATGCTTTTGCGAGAGATAGGGCGATTGCTACTTATAAGGCGGGGATTATTAAGTAACGTTCTGGCACTACAGCGGATTTGGGACTAAATTAAGCCCTATTTTCGGATTTTACACCGAGCGATAGCGAACAGGCGAAGCAAATCATTCCAAATGCAAAACCAATTTCCCATTAAATCTATTGCCTAAATCCGTTATAGCAACTATCCTATGAGGATCCTTATAGTTTACTTTTTAAATCCATCATTCCATGAAGAATTCTTGCGATTTCTATTTCGTTCTTTGATATAATTGAGTAGAAGATAATATGTTCACCTGATTTAAAACCTAATATTCCTTTCGTTACTATATCGTAGTTTCTCCCAAGTTCTGGATTATTTGCTAAATCATCACATGATGCTATAAGTAAATCATAATACTTTTCAGCTTGCATTTCAGACCAAGTTTCGATTGTATAATCCCAAATTTCAGATAAGTCATCAACAGCTTTATTTGTTAAATAATATTTAGCCATTTGATTTTTTTCTTGCTTTTAAAACGTCAAGGTGTTTTTTTGCATCAAAATCTAAAGCACGTCCGCTTTCTATTCCATCATGGATTGCTTTTCTTAAAGCTACAATTTTATTTTCCTCTTCTTCTAAAAGACGAAGACCGGCTCTGACAACTTCACTTGCATTATTGAATCTTCCATCATTTACACTGTGTTCGATAAAATTTTCGAAATGATTACCGAGCGATATAGAAGTATTTCGTCCCATATTTTTTTTTAGCTAAGTTACCAAAAAATGGTAACTTTTCAAATTATTATATATTATTTTGGAATCTCACAGAACGTTCTGGCACTAAATCACTCACTCTGGTGCTCGTTTGCAGCGAGTACCTACTTAAATTATGAAAACAAATCATAGCGTTTGCAACGCGGATCACTAAACACAGGTATTCTTAAAACAAATACTTCTGCTTTTTTATTTCGTAATTTTCACTCTGGTGCTCGTTTGCAACGAGTACCTACTTAAATTATGAAAACAAATCATAGCGTTTGCAACGCGGATTACTAAACACAAGTATTCTTAAACAAATACTTCTGCTTTTTTATTTCGTAATTTTCTTATAAATTATATATTTGGAGAAAAAGAATGTCTGAGAAATATAAAGTTATTGATAGTACTGTTCCAACTTTTATTACCATTACAGTTGTAGATTGG
>NZ_JBGQOF010000031.1:0-35496 GCF_052113665.1 Flavobacterium sp. W22_SRS_FK3
ATATAGAATATTTCCTTTTTAGACTAACTAATATTTATGCTTAATTTTTACTACTCCTCAGGTTTTCGTATTGATCCGTTTTTACACAAAATGATTCTTTACCAATTGATGTAGCAAGCTGCATTCCTAAATATCGTGATATATTTATTTTTAAAAGAAATGATTCTATAATTGGCTTAGAATGATCGTCGGGATTCGAACGTAATTCTTTATTTAATTTTTTCTAAAAATTAAACATAAAAAAAAACCTCCAAGTTTCCTTGAAGGTTTTAGAGGCATCGTCCGGATTCGAACCGGAGTAGGAGCTTTTGCAGAGCCCAGCCTAGCCGCTCGGCCACGACGCCATTACTTGAACGGATGGCAAAAGTAACTAAAATCTTTAAAATTCAAAACTTTAAAAGTAACTATTTTAAAAAATTAGTTTTCTGCCTGAAATAATTACTTTCTAATTTCAGTCATTTTTATAGTAACTGATTCAACATCACCACCAATAGGAGGATTTATTTTAGAAACTGAAACTGTTGTTTTTTCTATTGTTTCAATCTCTGCAAGCACGCGAATATTGATTCTTTTGGCCACATGTTCTAATAAATGCGAACGAATGGCCATTTCTTCAGTAACGATTTTGTTCAAATGTACATAATCAACCGTGTCAGCAAGATGATCGGTTAGTGCTGATTGCTGTAAATTTGTTTTAATTTTCAAGTCAACAATATAATCGGATCCAATTTTTCCTTCTTCAATCATACATCCGTGATAGGAAAAAGTGCGGATGTTTTTTAGTTTTATAACTCCCATTTTAAATAAGTTTTAAGTTCTAAGTTTCAGGTTTACTGAGAAGTTTATAAAGAAAACTGTAAACTGTAAACCGAAAACTGTAAACTTTTTTATCTTTGCTAAAATTACTATAAAATAATGGCATCAGAAGAGAAATCACTCAATTTTATTGAACAAATCATAGAGGAAGATTTAAAATCAGGTCTTTCGCAAACTAAACTTCATTTTCGTTTTCCACCAGAGCCAAATGGTTATTTACACATTGGACACGCTAGTTCTATTGCATTAAATTTTGGTTTAGGAATTGATTATCAGTCTCCTGTAAATTTACGTTTTGATGATACAAATCCAGAAAAAGAAGAACAGGAATTTGTTGACGCTATTAAAAAAGACGTAGAATGGTTAGGTTATACCTGGGCAGAAGAACGTTATGCTTCTGATTATTTCCAACAATTATACGATTGGGCGGTTTTATTAATTAAAAAAGATAAAGCCTATGTTGACAGTCAGTCTTCTGAAGATATGGCCATTCAAAAAGGAACTCCATCTACTGTTGGTACTGATAGTCCGTACAGAAACCGTTCTGTTGAAGAAAATTTAGACTTATTCGAAAGAATGAAAAGCGGTGAATTTGAGGCTGGTACTCACATCCTTCGTGCCAAAATTGACATGAAGTCGACTAATATGCTAATGCGTGATCCTATTATGTACAGGATTTTACACAAACATCATCATAGAACCGGAGATGCCTGGAAAATTTATCCAATGTACGATTGGGCACACGGACAAAGTGATTATTTAGAGGAAATTTCACACTCTTTTTGTACACTTGAATTCCTGCCTCATCGTGAATTATACGATTGGTTTTTAGATCAAATAATAGATGAAAATCAGATTCGTCCTAAGCAAAGAGAATTTGCCAGACGTAACCTTTCTCATACTGTTGTTAGTAAAAGAAAGTTACAGCAACTTGTTAAGGAAAAGCATGTTAATGGTTGGGATGATCCAAGAATGTCAACTATTTCAGGGTTAAGAAGACGTGGTTACACAGCTGCTTCATTGCGTAATTTTGCCAATACAATTGGAATTGCAAAACGTGATAATTTAATAAATGTATCGGTTTTGGAGTTTTGTATTCGTGAAGATTTAAACAAAATTGCACCTCGTGTAATGGCGGTTTTAGATCCTGTAAAATTAGTTATTACAAATTATCCTGAAGGAAAAGAAGAGTGGTTGGAAGCTGAAAATAATCAGGAAGATGAGAGTGCAGGTTTCAGAAAAGTACCTTTTTCGCGTGAATTATATATTGAAAGAGAGGACTTTTTAGAAGAAGCTCCGGCGAAGTTTTTCCGTTTGACTTTAGGAAAAGAAGTACGTCTTAAAAATGCTTATATCATTAAAGGTGAAAGTGTTATAAAAGACGCTGAAGGAAGCATTACTGAAATTCATGTAAGTTATGACACTGATTCTTTGAGCGGAAGCGGGACAGAAGCAAGCCAAAGAAAAGTTTCCGGAACCTTACATTGGGTTTCTATTCAGCATGCCGTTGCAGCAGAAGTTCGTCTATACGATCGTTTGTTTACAGATGAAGCTCCGGACAGTTATAAAGACAAAAATTTCCTGGATTTTGTGAATCCAAATTCATTAGAAATTGTAAAAGGATTTGTTGAACCAAGTTTAACAACTGCTCAAAATGAAGATAAATTTCAGTTTCAGCGTTTGGGTTATTTTACTGTTGATAAAGATTCAACTCCTTCAAAATTAGTATTTAACAAAACTGTTGGGTTGAAAGATGCCTGGGAAGAAAAAGGTAAAAAAGAAGAAAATAGTATCAATAATTCTTTAAAAGATATCAACAAATATTTTAAAGTTGAAACTAAACCGGAACGTGTTGCAATAGAAAATGCAATAGGGGAGAGCATCGCAACTATTTCAAGTTTTTCTTTACTACAAAATTCATTAAAGAAAAACATCAATAATAATAAAGCTTCTTTATTATTTGCTCAATTTATTTTAAAATATTCTCATTTGAAATCTGTCGATTTTGAAGAAGATGATATCAAAAAATTATATAATATGTCATTAAGAAGTGAATCCACTTATGTTCGGTCAAAAGCACTTTTGAATTTAAGAGATTTAGAAAATGAAAGTTTCAAAACTCAGTTTGAAGAAGAAATTTTCAAATTATATTCAAATCCTCCAAAAAATGCTTCTGAGAAAGAAATTGAAGTTCTTTCTGAAATGGTAAAAAAATAATATCATTATAATCTATTGAAAAGCGCTTTTTATAAGCGCTTTTTATATTATTTACTTTTTCTATTAATAATATAAATTTCATAAATTTTTTAAATAAAAAGTAACCTTCATAAATTGAATTTAAGGCAATTTTTAATTTTTTATATATCAATTATCAGCTTTTTAAAAATGATTAATTAGAAGCTCTTATATTAATTTTAGACCTCAATTTTCACTGCTTTTACGCTTATTAACAACAAATTGTTTATAACTCAATAGATCCTAATTTTAAAGTATATTCAATTCAATTTTACTTAAAAGTTGAAATTTTGAGCAGGATTTTTAAATTCTAATAATATAAATTTAATTGATTAATATTTAATAGCTTAAAGTTTTTATTAATTATATATAAAATCTATTTAAAATATAAATTTAATAGTTAATTTAAATTAAAAGTAACCTTCATAAATCAATTTTAAGCTATTTTTTTAATACTTCCATCTACTAACTCATATTTTGAATAATAGTTCATTTTTAATCTTTATTTTAGATTTCATCATCATTTTTATCAGTTTAACGGGTTATTAACATACAATTGTTTATAAAGTTGCTATTTTTATCCAAAGGTCAAATATGAAATTTTATAGTTTTAAAAATGACACTTTAGGAATCGAATCTGAATTTTTCTAAATTCAAAAAAATATTTTTTGTTTTTGTTATATATTCTAAATATGTATTCTGAAAATTAGTTTTATGGTCAATTCTGATTGTGATTTTGTTTTGATAATATTTGTGAAATATTTTTCAATTACATTACATAATTTTCAAATTTCATGAAATTGGTTTTGTGATTTATAAATTTTGATTTTCATTTTGATCAAAGAAATTTTTAATCCTTAATTTAATTTTATGAAAAATGTTTTTTTAACTATTACTATTTTATTTGCAAACTTTGTAATTTCTCAAACACATCAAATTTCTAAACACAACGGAGAAGAATTGGATGTTAATTTTATCAAACATGAAAATGATCTAATTCATTATTCATTTAATGGGAGTGAAGAGGAACATAAAATTACAAAGTATGCAGTTTCTAAAATAACCAACAAACAAAGCAATCAAACTCAAAAAATTTCTGATAAAGTTGTAGTTGATTCTAAAGCAGATTATAAAATGGTAACTGTTTTGCCTCTGGAAAAGACAATTGGTTTAAAACAGGTGGCAAATTTTACGGGACTCTCGACAAATACAAAAGGGGAGCCTCCAATGTCTAACAAAAATCATACTGCTCTTCGAGTTAAAACGAAGTCAGCTTCAAATGGCTATCCTTTTGTGAGTATTATTGAAAAAGACAATGGAAAATATGAAGCAGTCGCATATCATTATTAATTTATATAAATTACTTTTAATCAGTGTTTTATAATATCATAAATGAGTATCTTTATTAATCATTTTAAAATTTAATATCATGTCTAAGAATTCAAATACAATTGCTGCTATTATTGCAGGTGCTGCTATAGGGGCAGCGATCGGAATTTTACTGGCTCCTGACAAAGGTTCAAATACAAGAGCCAAAATTAAAGAAGGTTTAGGTGATGCAACAGATAATTTAAAAGATTCCCTGGGAGCAACTTCGGATGTTCTTCGTGAAAAATTTACAAGTGCATCACAAAATCTAGAAGGGAGTTTTGATAATTTACTTTCAAATGTAAGCCACAAAGCAGATGAAGTTATTTCTTTTCTGGAATCTAAATTAGCTGATTTGAAGGAGCAAAATGCCAAATATCAGAAATAAACATTAACATAGAAGCATAGAACTTACTCATTTAATAGTAAATTTTGTGCTTCTTTTTTTATAAAAGTAAAATTATGGCTTTTGAAGAATTAAAGGAAAATACTGAAAATATTCAGGAACAGGCTAAAGTGTTTTTAGAAAGTCATTTAGCTTATTATAAACTGTGGGGCTTTAAGGTGGCTATGAAATCAACAACTTTAATTTTTAAGTTTACTTTGATTTTATTGTGTTTTAGTATGGTGATGATTTTTATATCTTTTGCTGCTGCATATGCTTTTGGATCTTTGTTTAAAAGTAATGCACTTGGATTTTTAGCAGTAGGAGGGATCTACTTTATTTTTACAATTTTACTTTTCTTTATAAAAGATAAGTTTGTTGAAGGTCCTATATTAGAAAAATTTTCAGAAATCTTTTTTAACGATTAATTTATGGAACCAAAAAAATACGCATCATACGCTGACATTGAAAAAGATTTGGAAATTTTAAAATTAGAGAAAGAGATTAATTATCAAAAATTAGTTTTAAGTTTTCAAAAAACAAAAGAAAGCATTACACCTGAAAATATCGTTGGCGGTTTTTTTGCTTCATTCAAAGAATATGTTTCAAATTCTTATCCAACTATTTTACAATCTATTTTACCATTTGCAATCAACTGGTTTATTAATAAAAAAAGAGGCAATTAAGCCTCTTTCTTTTTTTGTTATTATTTCGTTTCCGGTTGAATATCATCTTCATAACCAGATTGAAGAGGTTCAATTTTCTTAGGTTTCTCAATTTTTTTATTGTTTTTCTTCATCATTTCTCCAACCTGGTTGGATGCAGAGAAGGAAGCCACCATGTTATTCAACATATCACTTCCGGCTTGTGGTGAATTTGGTAATAAAATTAAGTTTGAATTGGCATCAGCACCAATTGCCTGCAAAGTGTCATAATGTTGCGTAACAACAATTAGGGCAGAAGCTTCCTGAGAATTAATACCCACATTGTTCAAAACTTCTACACTTTCTACTAAACCTCTGGCAATTTCACGACGCTGATCTGCAATACCCTGACCTTGCAAACGTTTACTTTCTGCTTCAGCTTTTGCCTTTGCAACAATTCTGATTCTTGAACTTTCTGCTTCAAATTCAGCAGCCGTTTTTTCTCTGTCGGCAGCGTTGATTCTGTTCATTGCATTTTTTACCTGAATATCAGGGTCAATATCTGTAACCAAAGTGTTGATGATATCGTATCCGTAAGTAGACATTGCTTCGTTTAATTCACGTTTTACGGCAACTGCAATATCATCTTTTCTTTCGAAAACATCATCAAGTTTTAGTTTAGGAACTTCGGCACGAACGACATCAAATACATAAGAAGTTATTTGGTCGTGTGGGTATTCTAGTTTATAAAAAGCTTCATAAACACTTTCCTGAATCACTTTAAACTGAACCGAAACTTTCATTTTGATAAAAACGTTGTCTTTTGTTTTGGTTTCGATGATAACATCTAACTGTTGAATTTTAAGATTGACACGTCCGGCGATTCTGTCAACGATTGGAATTTTTAATTGTAATCCTGAATTTCTTACGCTGTGAAATTTTCCAAATCTTTCAATTACTACAGACGATTGCTGTTTTACTGTAAAAAAAGATGACATGAAAATAAAGAACGCCAATACTAAAAAGATAATAAATGCTGTACTCATGGTAATATTGATTTAAGTTTTATGGATGCGTAAATTACGAAAATTCTTCGGGTTTAATACATAAAAAAAAAGCTAAGTAACATTGATAAATGTACTTAGCGTTTGTATTTTAAAATTTATCTTTTTTATAAAGTTGCTATCGCTTTCTGAATTCTCGAAATAGTTTCTTCTTTTCCGATGATTTCAACAATGTCAAATAGGTGTGGTCCTTTAAGAGTACCAACCAAACTTAAACGGAAAGGCTGCATTACTTTGCCCATTCCAATTTCGTTTTTAGTTAACCAATCTTTTACAACACTTTCAATATTTGCTGAATCAAAACCATCAATATATTCAAGTGTTGAAATCAATTCCTGCATTAAAGCAGGGGTTTCTTCTTTCCAGTTCTTGCTTGCTTTTTCATCATAAGATGTTGGGGCCTGGAAAAAGAAATCAGTCAAATCCCAAAATTCAGATACAAAGTGAGCTCTTTCTTTTATTAAAGAAACGATTCTTGTAACATCATACTTGGAAATATCAACACCTTTATCAAGTAAAATAGGGGAGAAGGTTTTCGCCAAATCAGCATCATTTTGTTTGATTAAATATTGGTGATTGAACCATTTGTTCTTTTCAGGATCAAATTTTGCTCCAGCTTTATGAACTCTGTTTAAATCAAAAGACTCTATTAATTCTTCTAAAGAAAATAATTCTTTATCAGTTCCGTCATTCCAGCCTAATAAAGCAAGGAAGTTTATAACCGCTTCCGGGAAAAATCCTTTCTCTCTGTAGCCAGATGAAATTCCTTCTTCTGTTTTCCATTCTAATGGAAACACTGGGAAACCTAATTTATCACCATCTCTTTTGGATAATTTTCCGTTTCCAACCGGTTTTAGAATTAAAGGTAAATGTGCAAATTCAGGAGCATCCCAACCAAAAGCTCTGTATAATAAAACGTGAAGTGGCATCGATGGCAACCATTCTTCACCACGAATAACGTGTGAAGTTTCCATTAAATGATCATCCACAATATTAGCCAAATGATACGTCGGCATTCCATCACTTTTGAATAATACTTTATCATCAAGAAGATTTGTTTCAAACTTCACATCACCACGAATGATATCTTTCAAATTTAAAGTTTCATCAACAGGAGTTTTAAAACGAATCACATAATGTTCTCCATTGGCAATTCTTTTAGCAACTTCTTCTGTAGAAATTACTAAAGAGGTATCTAACTTTTCACGATTGTGATGATTGTAAATAAAGGTTTTTCCTTCTGCTTCGTGTTGTTTTCTATGTGCATCTAAAGCTTCGGGAGTATCAAAAGCATAATACGCCCAACCTGAATTGATTAATTGATCAGCATATTGTTGGTATAAATGTTTACGATCACTTTGTCTGTACGGACCAAATTTTTCATTTTTTCCAACGGTTTCTTCAGGAGCAATTCCCAACCATTCTAATGCTTCCATAATATAAGCTTCGGCACCGGGAACAAAACGAGTCTGATCTGTATCTTCTATTCTTAAATAAAAAACACCATTGTTTTTTTTGGCAAATAAATAATTAAATAGGGCAGTACGAACGCCGCCAATATGTAAAGGTCCTGTTGGACTTGGTGCAAAACGCACACGAACTTGCTTTGACATTTGTTTAAATTTTGATGCAAAGATACAATTCTAATTAGAGAATTAGAAAATGAGTTTTAATTAGATAATGCCTTGTTTGTAGCTTAATTGACTAATTTTCTCATTGAGAATTATCTAATTAAAATTACTACTTTTATAGGTTATAATTAAAAGAGATTTTATTTTGAAAACGACATCTGCGATATATCAAAAGTTAGAAGCATTTATAAAGAAATATTATACCAATGAATTAATAAAAGGAGGACTTCTTTTTATTGGTTTCGGATTATTATACTTTCTGTTTACACTTTTTATTGAGTATTTCCTTTGGTTAAAACCTCTCGGTAGAACGCTTTTATTTTGGCTATTTGTAGGTGTAGAAGTTTTTCTTTTGTTCCGATTTATTCTGTTCCCAATTTTTAAGTTATTCAAACTTCAAAAAGGAATCGATTACAATCAGGCTTCAGCTATTATAGGAAATCATTTTACTGAAGTTAGCGATAAGCTAACTAACTTTTTGCAATTATCGTCTTCTAAAAATTCAGCAGAAAGTTCAGAATTAATGTTGGCTTCAATCGAACAAAAAGCAAATTCTTTACAGCCAATTCCGTTTGGAAATGCTATCAATTTTAAATCAAATAAAAGGTATTTGCCATTGGCAATTATCCCAATTTTGCTTTTTGCAGTGTTTTATATTTCAGGAAACAGCAATATTATTTCTCAGAGTTTAAATAGGGTAGTGCATTTTAATGCTAATTTTCTACCTCCAGCTCCTTTCAAATTTGTGGTTCTAAATCAAAATTTGCAGACAGAACAGAATAAAGATTTCGTCATCAAAATGGAATCTGTTGGAAACATTGTTCCAGAAAATGTAATGATTCATATTGGTGATGAAAGTTATTTTATGGAATCTTCACAGCCAGGGAAGTTTGAATTTAAGATTGAAAAACCAACAACAGATATTCAGTTTTCTTTTGAAGGAAATTCAGTATCATCTGAAGAATATGAATTGAAAATAATCACAGTTCCGTCAATTGCAAACTTCGAAATGGTTTTGAATTTTCCTTCTTATCTAAAAAAGAAATCAGAAATTATCCAAGGTACCGGAAATGCAATTTTACCAGAGGGAACATCTGTAACCTGGAAAATGAAAACACAATCGACTCAGGAAGTAGTTTGGAAAGGTGAAAACTCAATTTTTAAGTTTAATAAGGTAGAAAACGAGTTTAAATTGGCTAAAAACATCAGTCAAAATACAGAATATCAAATTCTTACTTCTAATAATAAGGTCAAAAATTACGAAAAATTAGACTACCAGCTGTCTGTTATCAAAGATCAGCATCCATCCATCACAGTTTCGCCTGCTCCGGATAGTTTAAAGTTAGATAAGAATTATGTGTTAGGAAGATTAGGGGATGATTATGGATTATCAAAATTACAGATTGTTTACTACGAACGTAACAAACCACAAACGGCAAAGCGTGGAACTATTCCGGTAAAGCAAGTTGTTTTTGATCAGTTCGTTTTTAACTTCCCGAGCAATTTGGCTGTAGAAGAAGGAGTGTCTTATGAATACTATTTTGAGGTTTTTGACAACGATGCACCGCATGGTTTTAAGAGCACTAAGTCTTCTGTTTTTTCTGATCGTGTTGCTACAACAGATGAAGTTCACGATATGGAATTGCAACAACAAAATCAAAACATTAATAGTTTATCTAAATCCTTGAAGAATCAGGAAAAGCAATTTTCTGAAATGGAAAAGCTAAAGAACACAGGAAAAGAAAAAAATGATTTAGAGTTCAAAGATCAGCAGAAAATTAATGATTTTATCAAACGTCAGAAACAGCAGGATGAATTGATGAAGCAGTTTGCTGAAAAGATGAATAAAAATTTAGATAAATTTCAATCTGAGAAGAAAGATAAGACTGCTGATGATTTGCAAAAACGTTTAGATAATGCAGAAAAAGATTTAGAGAAGAATCAGAAATTGATGGATGAACTAAAGAACTTAAACGATAAATTACAAAGTGAAGAGTTGTTTGATAAGATAGAAAAGTTCAAACAAATTAGTAAAAATCAATCTCGTAATTTAGAACAATTGGTTGAATTAACGAAGCGTTTTTATGTAGAAAAGAAAGCAGAGCAAGTAGCAGAAAAACTAAATAAGTTAGCAGAGAAACAAGAACAGCTTTCTAATAAGGATGCTGAAAACACAAAAGAAAAGCAGGACGATATCAATAAATCATTTGATAAAATTCAGGAAGATCTTAAAGATTTAAAGAACGAAAACAATAGTTTAAAATCACCCTTAGATATTCCGAAAGATGCATCCAAAGAAAAAGATGTAGAGAATGATCTGAATAAGGCTTCTGAAGAATTAAATAAAAAGAATACTTCGTCAGCAAAGACAAAACAAAAAAGTGCTTCAAAGAAAATGAAGTCCATGTCAGAGCAAATGAGTTCAAGTATGGAAGGTGGAGAACAGGAACAGTTAGAAGAAGACGTCGCCATGTTACGTCAGGTTTTGGATAATCTTTTGGCGTATTCATTATCTCAGGAAGATGTAATGAAACAATTTAGATCGATGAAATTAGGTTCTTCTGCTTTTACGAAGAATATAAAAATCCAGCAGAATTTGAAACAACAGTTTAGACATGTTGATGATAGTTTGTTTGCTATGTCTCTAAGAAACCCAAAAATTGCTGAAGATGTTACGAAAGAAATTGGAAACGTACAATATAGCATGGACAAAGCTATTGAAGTTCTATCCGATGTTCAAATTCCAAAAGGTGTTTCACATCAGCAATACGCTATTTCATCAGCAAACAAATTAGCAGATTTTTTAAGTGATCTTTTAAATAATATGCAAATGTCTATGTCTAAACCAGGATCTGGAAAACCAAAACCAGGCGATGGTCAAGGAATGCAATTACCTGATATTATTCAAAAGCAAAAAGGATTAGCAGATAAAATGAAAGAAGGAATTAAGCACGGACAAAAACCGGGAGATAAAAATAAAGGTCAAGGTAAAGAAGGAAAAGGAAGTCAGGGAAAAAATGGTGAAGATAAAAATGCTCAGGGAAGTAAAAATGGAGGAGAAGGTAAAGACGGTGAAAAAGGTAATGATGGAGAAGGGGATGCTGAAGCAATTATGGAGATATATAAGGAGCAAGTAAAACTTCGTGAAGCATTACAAAAAGAATTAGCTAAACAAGGATTAGATTCTCAGGGTAAGTCTGTAATTGATCAGATGAAAGCCTCAGAAAAGCAGCTTTTAAATAAAGGTTTTAAAAATGAAAACCTGCAACGTATTCTTAATATTCAACAAGACTTATTAAAACTAAACAATGCAGTTCAGGAACAAGGTCAGGATACGAAGCGTCAATCTGAAACAAATAAAACTGAATTCTCTAATAGAACGAATGCTTTACCAGGTTCACTTTTAGAATATTTAAACAGTGTAGAAATTTTAAATAGACAATCACTACCTTTGCGCTCGAATTTTAATCAAAAGGTTCAAGAATATTTTAATACAAAATGATCAATTTTAATTACGAAACCGAATTTACTTTAGATAATGAACAAGCCTTTACTGATTGGTTGAGTACTGTAATTGTATCTGAAAACAAAAACGAAGGAGAAATAAATTATATTTTTTGTGATGATGAATACCTTCATAAGATAAATGTAGAATATTTAAATCACGACACACTTACTGATATTATAAGTTTTGATTACACAGTTGGAAACGAATTAAACGGAGATATTTTTGTTTCTGTTGAAAGAGTAAAAGATAACGCAAAGGACTTTAATGTTTCTTTTGAAGAAGAATTAAAACGCGTTCTTGCTCACGGTATATTACATTATTGTGGATATAAAGATAAGAGTAATAAAGATGCAGAAGCTATGCGTTCTAAAGAAGATGAAAAAATCGCCATGTTTCACGTGGAACAATAGTTTAATTCCAAATTTTAATTGTTCCACGTGAAACGTTTTTAATTGAAACTATAATAACAATGTTTCACGTGGAACATATAGTAATTCAGTTTTATATTTAAAAATAATTAAAATGTTTCACAAGGAAAATAAAATCTTTTAAAGCAATGATTTAAGTTTAGAGTTAGTTTTTATTCTGTTCCACGAAGAACAGAATAATTTGTGAGGTTTAAAGTTTGATATAGTGTTGTTCCACGTGGAACAATAATTATAATGAAGCTGAAATTTGTTTCAAGATTTGGAATTTAGAATTTTTTAATTGTAGTTTGAATTTTACTATTGCGCGTTAGCGCCGTTCCACGTGGAACAAAAAAAAAGTATAAAGTTAATTCTGATAATCGCCTTAAACGGTTTCCAGAGAATAATAAAGCAAAATGTTTTTAGAAGAATACGATGTTATAGTTGTTGGTGCAGGTCATGCCGGATCTGAAGCCGCGGCAGCGGCTGCAAATTTGGGATCAAAAACTTTATTGGTTACAATGAGCTTGCAGAACATTGCACAAATGTCTTGCAATCCGGCGATGGGTGGAATTGCAAAAGGACAAATTGTACGTGAGATTGATGCGCTTGGAGGATACTCAGGAATTGTTTCTGACCGAACTGCAATTCAATTTAAAATGTTGAATAAATCAAAAGGACCTGCAATGTGGTCGCCAAGAGTTCAGAGTGATCGAATGCGTTTTGCTGAAGAATGGAGGATGATGTTGGAGCAAACTCCAAATTTGGATTTCTACCAGGAGATGGTAAAAGGTTTGATTATCGAAAAAGGAAAGATAAAAGGAATCAGAACTTCGTTGGGAGTTGAGATTCGATCTAAATCTGTTGTTTTGACAAACGGAACTTTTTTGAATGGTTTGATTCATATTGGAGAAAAGCAATTTGGAGGAGGAAGGGCAGGAGAGAGTGCCGCAACCGGAATTACCGAAGATTTGGTCAAAGCAGGTTTTGAAGCCGGAAGAATGAAAACAGGAACACCGCCACGAGTTGATGGGCGTTCTTTGGATTATTCTAAAATGAACGAAGAAAAAGGAGACGCGAAGCCGGATAAGTTTTCTTATTCGGATTTAACCGTTCCGTTAACTCATCAAAGATCTTGTCACATGACATACACTTCGCTTGATGTTCATGATATTTTGAGAGAAGGTTTTGATCGTTCGCCAATGTTCAATGGAAGAATCAAAAGTCTCGGACCAAGATATTGCCCTTCGATAGAAGATAAGATTAATCGTTTTGCAGATAAAGAACGTCACCAGCTTTTTGTTGAACCTGAAGGTTGGAATACTTGTGAAGTTTACGTAAATGGATTTTCAACTTCGCTTCCCGAGGATATTCAATTTAAAGCTTTGAGTTCTGTGGCAGGTTTTGAGAAAGTGAAATTCTTTCGTCCGGGTTATGCAATCGAGTACGATTATTTTCCGCCAACGCAGTTGAAACATACTTTGGAAACAAAGCTTGTTGAAGGTTTGTATTTTGCCGGACAGATAAACGGAACAACAGGATATGAAGAAGCAGCTTCGCAAGGTTTGATGGCCGGAATAAATGCACATTTAAAAGTCCATGAAAAAGCGCCATTAATTTTAAAACGTGATGAAGCGTATATTGGAGTTTTGATTGACGACTTGATTACGAAAGGAACGGAAGAACCTTATCGTATGTTTACGTCAAGAGCAGAATATAGAACATTGTTGCGACAAGATAATGCCGATTTTAGATTAACGCCAATGTCTCACGAAATTGGTCTTGCTTCAGAAAAGCGTTTACGCAGGATGGAGCAAAAACTAAATGAATCTGAAAAGATGGTTGCTTTCTTTAGAGAGACAAGTGTTTCTGTTGCCGAGACAAATCCAATTTTAGAAGCAAAAGAAACAGCTCCAATTACGCAAGGTGATAAAATGTTTAAAGTTTTCTCACGTCCACAAATTGATTTGGAGGATATGATGAAATTTGAAAAGGTAAAAGAGTATATAGAATCAAATGATGTTGATCAGGAAATTTTAGAACAGGCCGAAATTCAGGTTAAATATTCTGGTTATATCGAGAAAGAAAGAAATAATGCTGATAAACTAACTCGTTTAGAAGAAGTGAAAATACCAGAGAATTTCGATTATAATAAAATTAAATCAATGTCGATTGAAGCAAAACAAAAGTTAAGTAAAATTCGTCCTGTTACAATTTCTCAGGCATCAAGGATTAGTGGAGTATCACCAAGTGATATTTCGGTTTTGTTGATTTATATGGGAAGGTAAAATATTGTTTCAGATTTTCTTTGTTCAGCCTTCATGTTTTTAAAATATGAGATTTTAATTTTCTTTAAATTGTTCCACGTGAAACTATTTATGTTTTATTTTTTATTTTATGAGAATCTAAGATAATAATCTGAAATATTATTTGTGCTACGTGAAACTATTTTTAGTAATCTAATCATCAATCTAAAATCTAAATTTTTCAATATGATTCTTCACAAAGAAATTTTATCATTAGAAGAAAAAGAAGTTTTGAGGGAACTTTGGAATAGCGAATATCCGGCAAGATTACACTTAAAAACTATCGAAGATTTTGAATTGTATTTAAGAGGACTTTCAAATTCAAAACATTATTTGCTGTTTGATGATTCGGATAAAATCATTGGATGGACATTTACTTTTTTAAGAGAAGCGGAAGATTGGTTTGCTATAATTTTGAATAGTAAAATTCAGGGAAAAGGAAATGGTTCTTTTTTGATCAATGAAATTAAAAAGAAAAATAAAAGTTTGAATGGTTGGGTAATTGATCAGGAAAATGAATTAAAACAAAACAACGAATTTTATAAATCACCAATGCCGTTTTATATTAAAAACGGATTTACAATTTTGACAGAAACAAGAATTGAAAATGAAAAAATGTCTGCTGTAAAAATAAATTGGAGAAGGTAAAATAGAAAATAGAAAAATTAAAAAATTAACCCAAAAACTGAATTTCAGTTTTTGGGTTTGCTATAACATTAAACCAAAATCCCTATAATAAAAAAATGGACGTTTTAAACAAAAAACATTTTCTTACTGTAAAAGACCATTCTGTTTCTAAAGAAATTTTCGAATTGTATCACGACGAAACTTTAGACATGTTGATTACATCTCCGCAACCAGATTTAGAAAATCTTGGAAAATATTACGAAAGCGAAGATTATATTTCGCACACAGACAACAAACGTTCGGTGTTTGAAAAAGCATATCATTTTGTGAAAAATATCGCTTTAAAAAATAAACTCAATTTAATTAATGCGGAACAATCTCAAAAAGGGAAAATTTTAGATATAGGTGCCGGAACCGGAGATTTTTTATTGACGGCAAAAAATGATGGTTGGGAAACAGTTGGAGTAGAACCAAGCGAGAGAGCAAAAAATATTGCAATAAAAAAAGGAATTTATTTTGTAGACGAAATTACCGTTCTCGAAAATAATTCTTTTGACGTCATTACCATGTGGCACGTTTTAGAACACGTTCCTAATTTAGAACTTCAAATTCAGGAATTGAAGCGTTTGTTAAAACCAACTGGAACATTAATTGTTGCGGTTCCAAATTTTAAATCATATGACGCAAAACATTACAAAGAATTTTGGGCAGCTTTTGATGTGCCGATTCATTTTTGGCATTTTTCAAAAAAAGCCATTCAACTGCTTTTTGAGAAAGTAGAAATGAAATTGGAAAAAGTGCTTCCGATGAAATTTGATTCTTTTTATGTGAGTTTATTATCTGAAAAATACAAATCTGGAAAAATGAATTACATCAGTGCGTTTTTTGTTGGTTTACGATCAAACTTGAAGGCTGGGAGAACAAAAGAGTATTCATCTCACATTTATGTGATAAAAAACAGCTAAAACGCAAAATAAGCGTATTTACGGTGTTTTTTTAGTATTAGTGAGGATTGATATCCTCTTTTTTGAGAAAGACGTTTTAATGACCGTTATGGAAGTGACTTTTAATAGCGGTTTTTTATGCTTTCAAGGCGTTCCATAAATAAAAACAATACCTTGAAAAACGGGTAGTTTTTCTAATTTTAGGCTGATTTTTTGGATTTCAAATCTGAAAATGGAATAATCTGAAAATTGCTAAAATTTTACTTTTTGTGAAATTTTTTTTTGGTAATTTTTTAAAGTGAAATTCAAAGCAACACTAATCTATTTTTGATTTGAATTTCTGTTTTTGAAATTACGGAACAGGAAAAATGAAACTTTGATCAATTTTGGGCTGTGATCAATTTTTAAAATATAAAGCGTAAAAGAGATCTGATATACATTGTATGCTCTAAAAAAGGACTGAAACACAAAATAAAGCGCATTTACAACGTTTTTTTATGTAAAATAAGGTTTTAATTGTTTTTTTTTTGATAAAATCGCTCTGAGAAAAGGCAAAGAAGTCACTTTCTATAGTGTTTTTATGCTACTATTTTCAATCATAAATAAATCTAATATCATAAAATTATGGCATTTTTTAAACTTTATGTTGATGCTATTTATTTTTTTATATTTTTGTCTTTCATACATAAAAAAATAGAAATTCAGAAAATGAAAAAAGCATTAGTAATTATCGCGCTTTCGGTTTTAGTTGTTTCATGTAATAAAACAGCTGAAGTAAAGGAAGTAAAAACAGCTTACGTAGATACTTCGGTTTTGATGAAAGAGTACACTGAAGCAAAAGACCTTGAAGCAAAATACAAAGCACAATCAGAGGAAAAAGGAAGACAACTGCAAGCTGAGATAAATCGTTTTAAACAAGATGCTGCGAATTTTCAAAGTCAGGCACAAGCAAATGGCCAGGCCTGGGCACAACAAAGAGGAGCTGAATTGCAAAAAAGAGAACAACAATTAGGTTACGCTCAACAACAATTAGCACAGCAATTACAACAGGAAAGTGGTGTTGAAATGGATTCTCTTGTAA
This sequence comes from Flavobacterium sp. W22_SRS_FK3, assembly GCF_052113665.1. Classification (NCBI taxonomy): domain Bacteria; kingdom Pseudomonadati; phylum Bacteroidota; class Flavobacteriia; order Flavobacteriales; family Flavobacteriaceae; genus Flavobacterium; species Flavobacterium sp. W22_SRS_FK3. Next base: position 17,017 of record NZ_JBGQOF010000031.1, read on the forward strand.
CAGGTGTAAAAAAATTCATCAAAGATTACGGTAAGAAAAATGGATATTCTTATATCTATGGTACAGGTGATGCTGCAACAGTTTTATATGCTGAAGATAAATATGATATCACAAAAGAAATTATCAAAGCTTTAAACGAAAAATACAAAGCTGAGCCAAAAGCAGATGATAAAGCTGCAACTAAAGAAGAGGCTAAAAAATAACAACCAAAATAATTAACTATTTAAAAACCTAAATCTATTAACAGATTTAGGTTTTTTTATTTTATAAAAATGCGATACTTTTAGTCTTCAATATACGCCCAAATGCAAAACCTTTCAGAAGCTGCTTACACGCTACAATTTATCAATCAAACGCAAAAATCGATATTCCTGACCGGTAAAGCAGGGACAGGAAAAACGACACTTTTGCGCGAAATTATTGCGACTACGCATAAAAATACTGTTGTGGTAGCACCTACCGGAATTGCAGCGCTAAATGCAGGTGGAGTAACGATCCATTCGATGTTTCAGCTGCCATTTTCGGCTTTTATTCCTTCCTATGAAGATAGTTCCCAGTTTACAGAGACTGTAAAATTTGAAAATAAAGAAACTTTACGAAGACATTTCAAAATGAATAATATAAAACGGAATGTTATTCGAAATATGGAATTGCTGATTATTGATGAAGTCAGTATGTTGCGTGCTGATTTACTCGATGCTATCGATTTTATGATGCAGACAGTTCGGAAAAATTCTCGTGCGTTTGGAGGTGTTCAGGTGCTTTTTATTGGTGATTTACTACAATTACCACCTGTAATTCGGGATGAAGAATGGCGAACTTTGCGCAATTATTACAAAGGAAAATTCTTTTTTCATTCGCACGTAATTCAGCAAAATCCACCGATTTATATTGAATTATCTAAAATTTACCGCCAAACTGATGATTCTTTTATCTCCGTTTTAAATAATCTTCGAAATAATCAGATCACACCACAGGATATTCAGATTTTAAACCAGTATGTTAAACCTGATTTTGATTTAAAAAACAATCCGGGCTACATAACGCTGACTACACATAATGCAAAAGCAGATTCGATTAACGAACAGGCTATAAGTGATTTAGCGGGTAATGAATATGAGTATCAGCCTTTTATTGTTGGTGATTTTCCGGAAAAAATATTCCCTGTCGAAGAAAACCTAAAACTAAAAGTCGGTGCTCAGGTTATGTTTGTGAAAAACGATTTATCATTTGATAAGAGGTATTTTAACGGAAAAATGGGTGTTGTAAAGTCACTTTCTCCAGAAGAAATTTTTGTGCATTTTCCGGAAGAGAATAAAACGATTGAAGTTGAAAAGTACGAATGGAAAAACATTCGGTATAAAATAAACGAACTTACAAAAGAAGTAGAAGAGGAAGTTTTAGGTACTTTTGCACATTACCCCCTTAAATTGGCGTGGGCGATTACGGTGCATAAAAGTCAGGGATTAACTTTTGAGAAAGCTGCGCTCGATGTATCGCAAGTTTTTTTGCCAGGACAAGCATATGTTGCTTTGTCGCGTTTAACGTCCTTAAACGGGCTTATTTTGCTTTCTCCGCTGCAGATGAATGGGATTTCGAATGATCAGGATGTAATGAACTATGCTTTGAATAAAGCAACCGAAGAGGTTTTGAAAAATTCTTTGCATTTTGAAACCAAGAATTTTATACATAACTATCTGATTAACAGTTTTAACTGGACAGATTTAGCACAAGAATGGCGCAATCATCGTTTTAGTTATAATGAAAATGCCGCTAACTCAGAAAAAGCAAAACATTCTGTTTGGGCTCACAAGCGTTTAGAAATAATAGATGGACTTGTAGATCCTTCTCAAAAATTCATTCATCAGCTTAATAAAATTTTTAATAAAGATACCGTTGATTTGTTTTTTGTGCAGGAAAGGGTAGAGGCAGCCTATGATTACTTTTTCAAGCAAATGGACAAACTAGTTACCGATCTTTTGCAGAAAATGGCCGAAATCCAAAAATTTAAAAAAGTAAAAGAGTTTTATGAAGAATTAGCATTCTTGGATGATTTACAAACCAAGGCTGTCTTACGCTTAATGAAGGCTAAATTATTGATTAAAATTGTCGTTTCGGGTGAAACAATCTGTAAAGAAAAATTAACGTCCTCATCGATTAAAAATTACAAATCGGATAAGATTTCGAAAATTCGTGATGAGTTTAAAATGACCAATACAGATATTTTCAAATTAGATGAGCCTGTAGTACGTTATACTTCTAAGAAATCAGATAAAAACGAAACGAAAACAGCTAAGAAAACTACTGTAGAAGAAACGTATGATTTATGGCTGGAGAAAAATTCGGTTCAGGATATTGCCCGAATTAGAAAACTTACATCACAAACTATTGAAATGCATTTGGTTAAACTGATCCAGGCAAAAAAAATCGAAATCTCGGATGTTTTGCCATATGATAAAATCCTGGCGTTGCGTGATGCTTTTCAATTCTATCAGGAGGAATCTTTAAATGGTTTAAAAGAAAAACACGGTGACGAATTTACGTGGGATGAGTTAAAGATGTTTAAGGCAAGTATAAATTAAGTATTTTTATAGTTAATGAATAATAAAGTATTTAATATGGAGAAGATAAAGTTATTGATAATTGGATTGATTTTCTGCAGCAGTTTTGTTTTTGGCCAGGATTTAAAACCCGAATACCAGAAGTTCATCAAAACCTTTATCAGCAATGTAAAAAATGATAAAAAGGAAGCTGTTGCGAATATGATTTCCTATCCGTTCAAAAGAGAATATCCAATACCGGCAATTAAAAATAAAGCAGAATTTATAAAAAGATATTCTGAAATTTTTGATATTAGCTTGAAGAACGAAATTATTAAATCGAATCCTGCAAAAGACTGGTCAGAAGTAGGGTGGAGAGGAATTATGCTTAATCAGGGTACGATATGGATTGATACGGATGGCCGATTGATTTCGATAAATTACCAGTCAAAATTTGAGAAGGATCTTAAAAATAAAATTATTGCGGCTGATAGAGAGAATTTGCATGCTTCAATTGCAAAATTTAAAGCTCCTGAATGTATCCTGGAAACCAGCAAATTCAGAATTAGAATTGATGATTTAGGAAATGATAATTACCGGTATGCTTCCTGGTCTCTAAAAAAGAAAATGAATGAAGAACCTGATTTAGTGATAAGTAATGGAAAGTGGTTTCAGGAAGGAACTGGTGGAAATCATCGATTTGAATTTAAAAAAGGACAATATATTTACGAATGTTACATTGCTCCTTTACGGGAAAAAGGTACTGCGCCGGCAAGTTTGACTATCTATCAAAACAAAAAAGTGATCCTTTCGCAAGATGCAGAAATTGTTCCACGATAAACAAAAAATCCTATTCAGACGAATAGGATTTTTAATTTTTATAGGTTTTCGATTAAAATCCAGGCATCAGGATTTTCAGCTTTACGAATTTCTCTTTGTGCTTTTTCGGCCTCAGCCATACTAGCATAACTTCCGTACAAAACTGGGAATAATCCATGTTTATTTTCAGGAAGCATTCTGGCTTCGTAACCATTTTTTATTAATTGGTTATAGGCTTTTTTAGCATTTTGTTCACTTCTAAAAGCGCCCGCAATAATATGATAAGGCATTGTGTTTTCTGCTGCTTCTGTTTTTGAAGTATCCACAGATAGCGTTACTGCAGGTAAAGGATTTTGAATCAAAAAGGTAGCTTCCTGAATTTTGTTCTGTACTTTTTTCTGAACAGTGCTTTCAACAACAAGCGTTTGGCTCGCAATTTCTTTTTGATATAACGGATATCCAATGCTTCCTGTTATTCCTAATCCTAATACAAAAATTGCGGCATATTTTAAATACGAATTGGAAGATTTTCTTTCTTCGTGAGCATATAATTCAACAGGCTCTTTCTTTTTGATTCTCTGAATTTCTTTTTCGAAATTTTCTCTTTTTACCAAAGGCGAAACAAATGGACTCAATCCAAAAGAAGTTGTTAAATAATTATTTTGCTGGTTTGGACTGAAAACTAAGTTGTTATCACTATTCAAACGAATCTCACCAATATTTTTTAAGTGTAAAATTCCCTTGTCTTCTAATTCTTTTTTCCAATTCAAAATTTCAAAAGCGATGGCACTAACAGCAAAACCATAAGATGTCTTTTCTGTATTAGCGATATGATTTGCCAGCAAACCATCATTGTTTTTGATTTGACTGTTAAAAGAAACCATTTTCTTAGGTGGAAAAAACGAATTTGTGCTTTCATTAAGCTGTGCCGACTGAATTTCGGTTAAGAATGCACCAAATCCTGGAACCGTTACACACTGATAACGATACAATAACTGCGCGATGTAAGTTTCGATTTTCATAGTAACAAAGTTATGCATCCAATATAGTTATCAAAATTTTATTCACAATTTTTATTAACAATTGACATGTTTTTATAGACAATTGGTTTTCATTTAGTTAGGTAAAATCATTAATTTTTATAATTCTATACAAAATCTTAGAGTTTTATTTTTTGAAAGAATTTACTTCTAATTCATATATTTGTCTTCTTGAAAAACTAAACGCGTTTTTGAGAATTATTCAACCTTCTAAAACTATATAAGCCATGTCAGAACAAGATTTATTTTACTTATTAGCATTACTTCGTGTAGAAGGAGTTGGAGATATTATGGCGAAGAAATTATTGGCAAATTTTGGTAATGGCGAAGAAATTTTTAAAACCAAAACGAATCAAATTGCTGCTATAGATGGAGTTGGATCAGTCTTACTAAAGAATATGAAAGATAAAACTGTTTTTGAAAAGGCAAATCAGGAACTGGAATTCATTAATAAAAACAATATAAAAGTATCTTTTTTTAAAGATGAAAATTATCCGGAACGTCTTAAACACTGTATTGATGCTCCGGTTTTAATTTTTTCTGCGGGTAATATTAATTTAGAAAATAAAAGAATAATCAGTATTGTAGGTACGCGGCAAATAACGTCTTACGGGACTGAATTCTGCAAAAAACTGATAGAAGATATCGCTCCTCTTGATCCCATAATTGTCAGTGGTTTTGCGTATGGAGTTGATATTGTCGCACATCAGTTAGCGATGGAAAATGACTTACAAACCATTGGAGTTCTGGCGCATGGCTTAAACCAGATTTATCCGAAAACGCATAAAAAATACATGGCAAAGATGGAACAAAATGGGGGTTTTATTACCGAATTTTGGAGTTCTACCAATCCGGATAAAGAAAATTTTGTTAGACGAAACAGAATCGTTGCAGGAATGACGGAAGCAACAATTGTTATAGAATCAGCAGACAGGGGAGGTTCTCTTATTACGGCGAATCTGGCTAACGATTACAATCGCGATGTTTTTGCCGTTCCCGGACGTGTTACAGACAAATACAGTCAGGGCTGCAATCAATTGATTAAAACACAGAAGGCAAATGTTCTTACGAATGCTGCTGATTTGGTTTATATGCTCAATTGGGATATCGAAAATAAGTCAAAACCAATACAGAAACAGTTATTTGTAGATTTAGAATCAGATGAACAAAAAATCTACGATTATTTACTGAAAAACGGAAAGGAATTGTTGGATATAATTGCTTTACAATGCGAGTTTCCGATTTATAAAATCTCGGGAATTTTATTAAATATGGAACTCAAAGGTGTAATTCGACCTCTCCCTGGGAAATTATTTGAGGCGATATGATTTTCAAAGAAAATGTTTTTATTTATGTGATTTTAAAATATTTGTGAAGAATAAAATTATGGAGATTACACAAAAAATCATATTAACTATAAAATTTTCGAAAAATAATAAGTTGAGGATGATGATCTCAAAATGTGCGATGGAAAGATAATAGTTTGTCTTTCGCCCAATAAGAAAAGTGATCAAATATACTATGATAAAAAGTATTTGAGAAAAATTAAAAATTAATGCAGTGTAAAAAAACTGATTCGGAATATCATATGCCCATCCAACGGTTTTATTCACACCATATGAATGATCATCTCCAGACAAATACGCCAATATAAAACCAAACCCAAAAAGGAATAGTAAGATAAAAAAGAGATAATTTGTAAATATTTTTCTCAATGTTTTGTTTAATTTATTTTGAAAAAGATTCAGTGCATTAGGGTTTTAAATAAAAACCCGACAGATTTTTTTAGAGTTGTCGGGTTTACATTATTTACTTTTTTTCAAATCCAAGTACTTCCCGAACTTTTGCTAGAACACCATCAGCAACAACTGAAGCTTTTGCTGCGCCTTTTTTTAATAAGGCATCGACTTCTTCGAGGTTGTTTATATAGTTATTGTATTTTTCTCTTTCGGTTTTAAACTTTTCGGTAATCAATTCAAAAAGAGCTTGTTTTGCGTGACCGTAACCGTAATTTCCTCCCAAATAATTCGCTCTCATTTCGGCAATTTGAGTTTCATTTGCCAATAATGAATATATAGCAAAAGCGTTACAGGTATCTGGATTTTTAGGTTCTTCAAGTGGCGTACTGTCAGTTTCGATACTCATAATCTGCTTGCGCAAAACTTTATCATCGAGAAAAATATTGATAATATTATTGGCAGATTTACTCATTTTTCCACCATTCGTACCGGGAATTAACATACTGTCTTCCTGGATTTTTGCCTCCGGAATAACGAAAGTTTCTCCCATTTGATGATTGAAACGAGAAGCCACATCACGCGTAATTTCCAGATGTTGCAATTGATCTTTTCCTACCGGAACAAATTCGGCATCATATAACAAAATATCAGCGGCCATTAACATTGGATAGGTAAAAAGTCCTGCATTTACATCATCTAAACGATCAGATTTATCTTTGAAAGAATGTGCTAAAGTCAATCTTTGAAACGGAAAAAAACAGCTTAAATACCAAGCTAATTCGGCTGTTTGTGCCACATCAGATTGTCTGTAAAACGTAACTTTATCAGGATTTAAACCACAGGCAAGCCAGGCAGCTGCAGTACTATACGTATTTTCTCTTAATGTTTTTCCGTCTTTTATTTGTGTAATCGAATGTAAATCAGCTATAAACAGATACGATTCATTTGAGGGATTATTTGATAATTCAATTGCCGGAATAATTGCTCCTAATAAATTGCCTAAGTGTGGGGTTCCTGTACTCTGAACACCGGTAAGTATTTTTGCCATTATAGTTTTTTTCTTAACCGCAAATATTGCAAGTTTATTTTTTTTAACCGCAAAGTTCGCAAAGTTTATTTTTCTTTTATCGCAAAGTTCGCAAAGTTTATCATAAAAAGTATAAAGATTTTGTGTTTGCACTAAGTGAAAGTTGTAATATTCAAAAATTCTAATATTGAAAATCAAAAATCATTTCTGTTTTCTTACATTTGAAACCATGAAAGGAATTAAAATTATTTTTTGGATCTTTTGGCGTATTTGGTTTTACATCTTAATGGCCATTCCAATATTGATTATGCTGCCATTTTTAGTAGCTTCGATTATAACTGAAAGTGGTTATCCCTATTTTTTTAAAATGGCCCGTATTTGGGCAAAATTCATCCTTTTTGGAATGGGTTTTTATTACAAAATTCAGCGTTTACAAAAGCTTGAAAAAGGTAAAAGTTATATGATTGTTGCAAATCACACTTCGATGACAGATATCATGCTGATGTTAGCAGTTGTGAAAAATCCGTTTGTTTTTGTTGGAAAAAAGGAGCTTTCAAAGATTCCTTTGTTTGGTTTTTTCTATAAAAGAACCTGCATTTTAGTTGATAGAAATTCCTCGAAAAGTAAAAATGAAGTTTTTAAAAGAGCTCAGGACAGGCTTAATCAAGGACTTAGTATTTGCATATTTCCGGAAGGCGGAGTTCCTGATGATGAATCGATTTTATTGGATGAATTTAAGGATGGTGCTTTTAGGTTGGCAATTGACCATCAAATTCCAATTGTTCCAATTGTCTTTGCTGATAATAAAGAACGTTTCTCTTATACTTTTTTAAGCGGAAGTCCGGGTAAAATGAGAGGAAAAATTTTGCCTTTTATTGAAACGAAAGGATTAACAGCAGAAAACAGAAAAGAGCTTCGTGATCAGACAAGGCAATTGATTTACAAAGGTTTGCTAGAATTTAAGAAGTAAAAATTTAGAAAAGGATGTTAAATATTAAACCCGACAAATTGTAGAATTTGCCGGGTTTTTATTTTGAATTAAAACCCCTTTTATATTCAAAACATTTATTATTTTACCTGAAAACAAATCGATTTTTTTAAAATTTTTGGCTTGTTTTTCCGGTCTTTTTCAACAGAAATTCTTTTCTTATTTGTGTAAAATATTAGTAGCTTAAAGAATTTTATTAAAACTCAATGAACTTTAATATTAGATAGATATTTGAAAATCAATTATATTTCTTAAAATAAAAACCCGTTAGTAACCAAAACAAAAAACTAACGGATTCTTATTGAAATAACCAACCAAATTTACTCTAAAAAGTATCGAAAGTATTATGGCAAACACTACTCGAACATTTTATGTTATTTATAAGATGAAACAATTTATAAATGGTTGCTTCCGTGTTTTTATTTTTTGTATAAAAAAACCCGGAAGTTCAACTTTCGGGTTAATAAAATTGTATATGATACAGGTTATTAATGTTTTAAGAGTTAGCCAAATCTTTGATATGTGCTTTAATTTTTGCTTCTAATTCATCAGCTAGTTCAGGATTATCCTTGATTAAGGATTTTACTGCATCACGGCCTTGTCCTAATTTAGTATCCCCGTAACTGAACCATGATCCTGCTTTTTTAACGATATCAAACTCAACAGCTAAATCTAAAATCTCTCCTGTTTTAGAAACTCCTTCACCGTACATAATGTCGAATTCAGCAGTTTTAAAAGGTGGAGCTACTTTGTTTTTTACGACTTTTACTTTGGTTCTGTTTCCAATTACGTTTTCTCCATCTTTAATTTGAGAAGAACGGCGAATATCCAGACGTACAGAAGCGTAAAACTTTAAAGCGTTACCACCCGTTGTAGTTTCTGGATTTCCAAACATTACACCAATTTTCTCTCTCAACTGGTTGATAAAGAAAACAGTACAATTTGTCTTGCTGATAGTCCCGGTAAGTTTTCTTAATGCCTGAGACATTAAACGTGCATGAAGTCCCATTTTAGAATCTCCCATTTCACCTTCAATTTCGCTTTTTGGAGTCAAAGCCGCAACAGAGTCAATTACCACAATATCAATTGCCCCTGAACGAATTAAGTTTTCTGCAATTTCTAAGGCTTGCTCACCATTGTCTGGTTGCGAAATAATCAGGTTTTCGATATCAACACCCAATTTTTCCGCATAATTTCTATCAAAAGCATGTTCCGCATCAATAAAAGCAGCTATTCCTCCTGCTTTTTGAGCTTCAGCAATTGCATGTAAAGTTAATGTAGTTTTACCAGACGATTCTGGTCCGTATATTTCGATAATTCTTCCTTTTGGATAGCCGTTTACTCCAAGCGCTAAATCAACACCAAGAGAACCAGAAGAAATAGTTTCAACTTCTACAATGGCTTTATCGCCCATTTTCATTACGGTTCCTTTTCCGTACGTTTTATCTAGTTTGTCAAGCGTAAGCTGTAAAGCTTTTAATTTGGCATCTTTCTCTGAACTCATCTCTTTTTTTTCTTTTTCTTTCATCTAAATTTTTATAATTCTTTCATTCTCAAAACAAACCAGAAATTAAATAATTACTGATTTAGATTGTATCAGGCTTGTAATTTTGTAAAAATACTTCTTTTTTTTGAAGTTTCATTGTTCTAAATTGTATCAAAATTTACTATAAAAATAAAGCCTTTAATTCTGTGGCATCAGAAGGTTTTATTTTTCCTGCAAGCAACAAACTCAATTGTTTACGACGTAAAGCGGCATCAAAACGTTGTATTTCGAGCTCAGTTTCCGGTATAATTGCAGGTACTTCAACAGGTCTTCCGCTATCATCCACTGCAACAAAAGTGTAAATTGCTTCGTTGGCTTTGGTTCTGCTTCCAGATTCACGGTCTTCTACCCATACATCGATAAAGACTTCCATTGAACTTTTAAAAGATCTGGAAACTTTTGCTTCAATTGTTACTACTGCACCGAGAGGAATGGCTCTGTTAAAAGCAACATGATTTACAGATGCCGTAACTACAATGCGACGAGAATGTCTTCTGGCTGCAATACTTGCTGCACGATCCATTCTGGCTAATAACTCACCGCCAAAAAGATTATTTAAAGGGTTTGTTTCGCTAGGCAAAACTAAGTCGGTTAATATAGTAAGGGATTCTGAAGGATGTTTTGGATTCATTTTTTTGATATAAAATTTAAAATAATTGTGTTGATTAATTCAACCAATATACAGCCATTACAGCCGGAATAAAATAGATTACAATAGTTCTCGCACCATCATAATCTTTAGCCAGACGTTGTCCGAAAAGCATCATTAACAAAGAGATACATGAAAAAATAGCACCATAAAAACCAAATTCACGACCGCTATTTGTTAATAATTGTATTGCGCCAACTACAGATAAAATTCCTGAAATTAATTCTAAAATTAAAAGATGAAGCAAGGCAAGCGGCACTTGGTTTTTTAAAGGAGTTTTGGCAAAATGTTCTTTAAGCCAGCTAACATTATCTTTCCAGTAAAAAATTTTCTCATAACCTGATTGTAGAAATGTTAAGGCTAAAAAAGCCAACAGTAAGATGGAGGCAACATTATTCATTTGAAAACTATTTTTTATGAATTAAACGAGTGAGTTTTATAGATAAATCAGTTAAAATTATTTTTGCATTTCCATTTCTTTCAATGTGATACATTGCATCCGAAAGTTCCCTGAAAACATCGTGAATATTATTTCCGTTAACAAAAGGAGCAAACTTTTCGAGTTTGAATTTGTCAACTTTTGGTTCTATGTAAACTAAATCTGGCGCTTCATAATTAAGCAAAAGAGCCTGACGGAACATTTCGATACAAAACTGAATGAATTTTTTCTGGCTTTCACGACCCAACCCGGCAATTTCTTCACTCCATGAAATTAAATCCTGAATAGCGGCAGCGTTTCCTTTTGCTCTAAAAGCAGCACGAACCCAATTTACAAACCATTGCTCGAAAGGATATTCAGAATCATCTTCTCTTAGCAAAGACAGTGCTTTGTTAAAATTCCCCTGAGCCTGATGTGCAATTTTTTTGGCGAAGTTTGAATCTATACCTTCTTGAGAAATTAATGCTTCGGCAATTACTTTTTCGGGTAAACCATTAAAGTGAATTACCTGACAGCGTGAACGTATGGTTTGTATAATATCTTCCTCATTTTCAGAAATCAGAATAAAAATGGTTTTGTCTGATGGTTCTTCTAAAAGTTTTAAAAGTTTGTTTGATGCCGCAATATTCATTTTATCGGCCATCCAGATAATCATAATTTTATAACCGCCTTCGTATGATTTTAGTGAAAGGGATTTTAAAACTTCCTGAGCATCCTCAACACGAATTTCTCCTTGTTTGTTTTGAACGCCAAGCATTTTATACCAGTCAAATAGACCTCCATAAGGCATTTCCTGAATAAAAGTCCGCCAGTCCTGAATGAAATCTAAACTTTTTGGTTTTGTTTTAACATCTTCGGTCGTTACTGTTGGATAGATAAAATGTAAATCAGGATGCGAAATATTCTGAAATTTAAGATTGCAGGCATCATTTCCGTTTGAGTTTTCGTCGCCTGTATTATTGCATAAAATATATTGTGCATAAGCAATAGCTGTTGATAACGTGCCACTACCTTCAGGCCCAATAAATAGTTGCGCATGTGGAATTCTTGCTGATGAAGCACTTTTTATCAAGTGATTTTTGATGTAATCCTGACCTAAAATTTGTGAAAATTGCATAGAGCAAAGATATAAGAAATTGACACAGTCAAAAATATTATAAATTAAACTTTAAATTTATCATCTTTATTTTTAGTTTTAATATTCTTTTTAACTGAATTGTTAATTTATATTCTCTTAAGTTTTGTTAATGTTGATATTATTTCGACTAGATATTAAGGTTTTTTTGTTAATAGTTTTTTGTTTATCATGCAAAAAACGAGTTTTTTTAAGTTATTATAAAGACGATAAAAACAAGTTTATGTTTGAATTTAGATAAAAATCTTACATAATTAGATTTAAAAAAAATTAACAAAAATATTTGTTAAAGCTTTGTTTTGCTGGCTTGATGTTTTTTTTACAATTTTTTTCAAAATACTTTTTTCAAAAAAAAAAATATTAAAGTTGCAGATTAACTTAATTTATATATTTTTGTTTTTATCAAAAACTAACTTTTAATAAGAATCTATGAAAGGGAAAATTATTTTTTTAAGTGTATTTTTTTTATTGACTACTGGGGCTATACATGCCCAAGCTAAAAACGCTCCTCGCAGTATCATTAGTACTACAGCTCTTATTCGTAAATATCATGATCAAAAAGAATTGAGCGGGATGCAAAAAGGTGAATTATTAGAATTATATATCGAACGTATTAAAGTTTTGGTAAAAACACTACCTTACATTGCTTTAGTTACAAAACCGGGAGTTACTATGGCAGACTTAGGTATTCCGGACGATAATGAGCATAAAAAATCTTTAGAAAATCAAGCTGTAGGAACCTCGACATTTTTGGATACTACTGTAGATTTTCAAAGAAAAATGATGCCTTATTCAGATAAAGCAAATTTAATAGCAGCAATTTTATTTTACGAAGGAACATTAAAATCTTTACATGAATTCAACGAATTGAATGAAATGTAGTTTTTTAAATATTTTTTAAAACCTTTTTTAAAATGTTTACGTATATGGATTAAATTTCATGTTAGCATTTTAAAAAAGGGTTTTTAAAACAACTCGTTTTCGATGTATTCTGATTTTTTTAGAAAACCGAATGAGTTTTTATAATTTACGCATCCCCAAATTTATTATTAACCCTAATACCCCCTTATCATGAAAAAAATTACTCAAATTATCTGTGTTCTTTTTACAGTTGCAAGTATGAGTGCTCAACAAGAAAAAGGAATTATGGGCTACAACAATTGGTTGAATAACTGGACCGAATTTAAGCCTAACAAAGTCGATTATGGTGAAGCCAACCAAATTTTAGCTGGAAATATTTCAACAAACACAAAATTACTTAAGAGGAATATTTATGTTTTACAAGGGAATGTTTATGTTACTAACAATGCTGTTTTAACAATAGAGCCAGGAACGTTAATTATTGGTGATTTTGAAACAAAAGGAACTTTGGTAGTCACAAAAGGTGCATCAATTATAGCAGATGGTTTGGAGACAGATCCAATCGTATTTACTTCTAACAAAAGTCTTAAAAAAGCTGGTGACTGGGGTGGAATTGTGATTCTTGGCGATGCTCCAATTAATAAATTTGGAAATGTTGGTTCTTATAATTTAGATCTTGATCCTACAAAAACCACTTATGGCGGCGATAATGTAGCTGGAAGTTCAGGGGTTTTAAGATATGTTAGAATAGAATTTGCTGGTAAAAAAGTTAAAGGTTTAGGTGCTTTTAATGGTTTAACTTTAGCAGGTGTTGGAAATAAAACGATTTTAGAAAACATTATGGTAAGTTATTCTGCGGGAGATTCATTTGCATTTTTTGGAGGTGATCTTAATGCTACCAAATTAGTTTCTTATAAGAGTATTAATGATGATTATAAATTCACTCAGGGAGTACAATGCCGTTTGCATAACTCACTTGCTGTAAGATCGTCTTATTTGTCAAGTAATAAAGACGGATCTCGTTGTTTAGAAGTTGCTTCATACGAGAAAAAAAGCGAAACAGATTTTACTAAAAAACAAACTTTAGTTGTTGCATCAAATATAACGATGCTTAATGACAGTGAAAACATTAATGCTGATATTCAGTCAGGCTTAGTGAAAGAAGCAATTTATATAGCTGAAAATGCTTCACTAGAAATGAAGCGTAGTGTAATTTCTGGCTTTAATCCCGCCGTTTTATTAGATAGTAAAACAGAAATCAACGGTGAAAATCTTAAGAAAATCAAATTTGAAGAAATGTATTTCAATCTATGTAAAGGAAATATCTTTACAGAATACAATTCTAACAATGAAGATTTAGAGAGCTGGTATGGTAATAGCGTATTTTTCAACGTATATTCTCAAAGCGACAATAAAGAAACTTTTATAGATATTTTTAATCCAAAAAAACCTGATTTCAGACTTCAATTAGGAAAAATTACTGCTTCAAGCGGTAACAGATAATAGATTTAGATTTTTATTTCAAAGCGTAAATTTTATTAATAAAGTCCCCAGACAATTTATGTATATGTCTTAAGACAGGACCCAAATAAAGATCAAAAAGAATATGGCCCCAAATATTAAAAAGTATTTTATATATACAATATTTTTGGTTTTCCCTTTATCGTTAAGTTTATTTGCCCAAAGCAAAATTGAAGAACCTACAAATTCAAATATTGCTATTGGTCAAAAAACTATTGCGTTAAAATATCTGAACCAAACAACCGCAATTACATCTGTAATTAATTTAGAGTATTCTAAACAGCTTATAGTAGAGCTATCCATCCCCAAGGATAGCTTTGCTCTAGTAGCTGTCGGAAATGATAAAAAAAATACAGATGTCACCTCAAAAAAGCAATCTGATAGTGTCGCAGCGTATTCTGTTCTCGCAAAGGACATTATCGAAAATTATAGATATGATTTTTCTGAGACGTTTATAGATATTTTGTTTTTTGAAGATATAGACTTAGCAAGAATTCGTACTATATGATGAAAAAAACTACTCTTTCTCTGATAAAATCATTACTTTTTTTAGGAGTATTTTTCTTTACCTTTTGCCAGTCTAATGCCCAGACTACAATCTCAGCAAGTAAGTTTGATTTTGTAAATATTTGTGCAGGAGACATAGTAAACGGCATACCCTTTAATGAGTATTACGCAACTTTTACATATAGTGGGTTTCCCTCTGATGTAATTTTTGCTGTTGAAATATCTGATGAAAATGGTAATTTCTTATCTACTCCAGTTCTTGCAAAAGAATTAGAGTTAACAAAAATATCAGCCACGCAGCAAAAAATCAAATTTGCTATTCCAACTACATTAAAAGGATCAGACACTTATAGCTTACGAATAAGAAGTAATATAAGTAATGCTTCAACAAGTCAAAGAATTAAAAACTTTGTTAACAATGATTCTTTTTCTGTTTATTACAAAAATTATGTAGATTCATTTTCTATCAATAACCAAGCTCCTACTGCTACTTTTTGCAGTGGTGGCAGTATGACACTTTCTATTGACAATTCTACTCCTTCTGTAAAAGAATCTTCTCCGGTAAACTATCCAAACTTAAAATTTATTTGGTATAAAGATGATGTAGTAATTCCGGGTCAAACTGCCGCAAGTTTATCGGTGAATGCTGGAGGGAGTTACTATGTAAAAATTGATTATGGTAAATGTTCCGATAATAATTTTAGTTCTAATCGAGTTACAGTAAACAGTGCATCGGGTTCCGGTTCAACGGTTTCGATTAGTTCAAGTTTAGGAAATCCCTTCTGTGCAAACGGTGGTAGTACAATTTTAACTGCTACTTCAGGAAATACTTATATATGGAAAAAAGATGGTGTAGTAATAAGTGGAGCAACCAGCCGTACTTACAGCACTAATGAATCAGGAGTTTACACAGTTGATGTTAATTTTGGAGGCTGTTCAGGTTCTGGAAATATCAATTTGATGAGTAATAGTTTTGATGCGAGTATTGATGTTGCTGAAGAAACATCTATAGGCGAAGGTGAGACTCTAAGTGTTACAGTAACAGATGATGCTTCAAACCCAACTTATGAGTGGTTTTTAAATGGAAATGCTATTCAAGGAGCAACAAGTGATACTTATTTAATTTCTTTTAGAGGAAATTATAAAGTAAAGATTTCACAGGCGGGAGGATGTATTTCTTCAAGAGAATTTAGTTTTAAGGTTAATGGACCTCCTGGTCTTGCTACCGTAATTCCAAATATTATAAAACTAGGATCTTCATATTGGAATATTCCTGATGAATTTAAGAACGAAAACACGAAAGTTATAATAATAAGTTCAAACGGAGAAAAAGTTCTGGATGTTGTCAATTATCAAGGTGATTGGCCACAGACAGGTATTGATATTAAAAACATAAATCCAGTATATTACTATGTCATTCAAGGTGATGCAGGTGAAAAAAAAGGATCAATAACGGTGCTAAAATAATATGAAGAAATTTTTACTATTCTTAACTTTATTTTACGGTTCAGCACAATTACTCTATTCTCAGGATACAAATGAGAATGGAGTTGTTTCGTTTACATTACCTATCCGAAATTCATTAAAGTTTAATAGATATTTGATTAACCCAACATTTAGTTTTGTACGTGAACAAAACCCAATGGTAAGTTTTTATAACAAAAGACAATACATACAATTCGATGATGCGCCTAATACATACCTTTTTAATTATTCAGGGCGTTTAAAAGAAAATGATGGATATGCTATAGGATTATTTCAGCAAAATTACGGGTTAATGACTGTTTTTGGCGGAGTTGTCAATTTTGCACACAATATTGTTTTGCAGGAAGATAGTAATTTGACTTTTGGATTAAATGTTGGCGCTTACCAAAGTGGTTTAAACAAAGGAAAAATAATATCTGATGATCCTGATATTTTAAATGGAGAATATCCATCAAACACATTACTGACTGTAAATCCTGGAATTAATTACGGAACAGCTTTCCTTGATTTCGGATTATCTATGAACAATTTAGTTCTGTATAATTTTGGCTCAGGAATGATAAAAGACGATCCGGAAAAAGCCATTGAACTTCATGCAATGTATACTGGTTACATTGACAGCTACGGCTTTTTCGATCAAAGTAAATTTTCTGGTATAGTAAAAACAGAAATTAAAAAAGATAATACCATTATATCAGGACTTGCCATGCTTACTATTCCACAAGGAGTTTGGGCACAGGCAGGTTACAATACTTTATATGGAGTTTCTGCAGGATTAGGAGTTAATATTACACCTAATATTGCAATAGAATATAATTATGAAAGAGGGTTAGGTAACTTCACTAATTTAGGTTCTTCTCATGAATTTGTTATCGCATATAAATTTAAAAATACAAATTATTATTATGGAGATGATGAAGAAGGTTCTCTAATAGATACTTCTAAGCCAAAACCAGTAATAGCAAAAAAATCAACTACTCCAATTACGAGAGTTGATGGAGCTACTAAGGCTAAATTGGCTGCTGATGCTAAGGCAAAAGCTGATGCAGAAGCATTACAGGCAAGATTAGCCATAGCAGAAAAAGTTAAAGCAGATGCAGAAGCTGCTGCCAAAGCAAAATTGGATGCAGATAAAGCAAAAGCTGATGCAGAAGCATTAAAAATTAAATTAGCTGCAGATGCAAAAGTAAATGCTGATGCTGAAGCAGCAAAAGCAAAATTATTAGCTGATGCTAAAGCAAAAGCTGATGCAGAAGAAGCAAAACGTAGAGCTGAGGCTAAAGCTAAAACAGAAGCGGCAGATTTACAATCTATCATAGCAGCAGATGCTAAAGCAAAAGCCGATTCAGATGCTTTACAAGCTAGATTAGCTGCAGAGGCTAAAGCCAAAGCGGCTGCTGAAGCAAAAACAAAAGTAGCGAAAGATGCTGCAATTAAAGCCAAAGCTGCAGCAGATGCGAAAGCTAGAACAGCAGAATTAGCAGCAGAAAAAGAAAGACTGGCTGCAGAAGCAAAAGTAAAAGCTGATGCAGAAGCAAGACAAGCAAGAATTGCAGCAGAAGCAAAAGCTAAAGCTGATGCGGAAGCTTTACAGGCAAAACTTATTGCAGATGCTAAAGCTAAAGCCGATGCAGAAGCTCTTAAAATTAAATTAGCGGCAGAAGCCAAAGCTAAAGCTGATGCAGAAGCCCTTCAGGCAAAACTGGCAGCAGATGCAAAAGCAAAAGCTGATGCAGAAGCATTACAGGCAAAACTTGTTGCCGATGCTAAAGCGAAAGCTGATATGGAGGTATTACAGGCTCAATTACTAGCTGATGCTAAAGTCAAAGCTGATGCAGAAGCTACTAATAAAGCTAAAGCCGATGCAGAAGCGAAAGCCCTTCAGGCAAAACTGGCAGCGGATGCCAAAGCGAAAGCTGATGCAGAAGCCCTTCAGGCGAAATTAGCAGCGGATGCCAAAGCGAAAGCTGATGCAGAAGCCCTTCAGGCAAAACTGGCAGCAGAAGCCAAAGCGAAAGCTGATGCAGAAGCCCTTCAGGCGAAATTAGCAGCGGATGCCAAAGCGAAAGCTGATGCAGAAGCCCTTCAGGCAAAACTGGCAGCAGAAGCCAAAGCGAAAGCTGATGCAGAAGCCCTTCAGGCGAAATTAGCAGCGGATGCCAAAGCGAAAGCTGATGCAGAAGC